>JBKEBB010000385.1:0-9901 GCA_047972845.1 Bacteroidales bacterium | reverse complement strand
TGATTTTTCCCATAACAAAAAAGTTTATTGAAACGAATTTCAATAAACTTCTCTGAAATCAAGTATGTACGGGTGTTTCAGCTACATTTCACCAACCATTTTTGGCATATATACCTAATTTTTCTTCAAGTCCAGAACCAAAGAATTCTGTAAAGACAACTCTTTTTGTTCCGTTTCCCTCCTTTATACGGAAGATACTTCTGTTATCATCTACATAATCTTTATACACATCGTTCCATAAATAGAATAACACCTTTGAGACAAATTGATTACAGCTGATTATAGAACCTTCTCCAGCAGGCTTTGCAAACCAATAACCAAGCTTTTTATCTTCTGAACCTGTTATTTCGTCTATCTTACTATTAATGGTTTCGATAAAGCTCAACCAGTCATATTTGTTATTGCCTACTTCTATGACAAAATTCTTTTTACCATCCACTATAGGTATATATTCCCAATCCCAACGACGTTTAAATGCACTATCAATCGGGAATAAACTTTGGTCGCTGGTATTCATAGTTGCCCAAATGTAGAGATTGCTTGGCAAACGCATTTCTTCGCCATTCTTAATCATTTCGGGAAGATGAACGGATTCTTTAAATTCGTCTGCTAAGAACCTTTTTATGTCATCATCAGGACTGATAGCATATTTTGATTCACCATTATCACCTCGGTCAAGTAATTGAAATAAGTCACCAAATATTTGAGCACAGTTGCCTCGATTGATTTCTTCAATAATCAAATAGAACGGTGTACATTCTTCACCATTATTAATCTCCCAAGCGTTAACATATGCTTTCAAAAAGGCTTGAGGTACATACTTATAAGCTATTCGAGTTTCTTTTTTACCTGCGACAGTTACCCCAGTTTCTTCCATCGTTGGTTTATATGCTCCAACAAAAGTTGAATAATCGCTATCAGGATGGAATGTTGTACGGACACGATTAGAATCGTTTGTATATTCTTCTATCTTATTGGATTTTCCTGTACCAGGGGCACCATAGTAAATAACTTGATTCTGTTCCCAGCGATTATGGGATAAAGAGAGTTTATTGTTTTTTGAAAATACATTGTAATATTCATTCACATCGAATGGGAAAATAATCAAACATTCGAGTGTGTTTAATGATGCATATAAAGGCTGGAAAAATGGGCCTCTTGATAAATCTCCTGCATTTGCAACAACAAATGATTTATTCATCTTAACAGTACTCATTTCCCCAGAAGTCTTTCCTCCTATGATTTTGAATAATTCATTATCAGAATATGTAAAATCAGAATATTCTATTATATCATCACCTAAATTTACTTTAAATACTTCTTCTATAAAATCCCTAGATAGATGAAAGTCATTTATAAATAGTTCAAATAACTGTTGGGTAGATAAAGCACTATTAAATCCTCTTTGTCTATATGCCCATATAATGATTGGTAGAATATCAGGTTTACCATTTAGAAAGTATTCTGAGACCTTAAAATGCCAAGCTTGCGAAAATACTACAGAGTATTCACTTGCTGTATGTTCATAGTTCTTCTTGTTTCTAAGCCGGAATGTATTTTCTAAAAAGGTCGATAACTTACTCGTATTGATTGAATAAATAACATTGGGTAGAACTTCTCTATCCAAAGAATAAAGTATAGCTAATATACCCCAAAATTTATCCTTTGTTGTTTTAGAAACACTTTCATATGCATTTCTAACGCTACTAATTTTAAAATACATCATAATGGTTATTTATTATAGAAATAAATCATATTCTTCATTATTAATTTGATAATCGGAACACTTACAGAATTCCCCAATTGTTTATATGCTTGATTATCTGATACAGGCATTTTGAAATCATCTGGAAATCCTTGAAGTCTTTTTGCTTCTAATACAGATAACTTACGACCTATATCCCATAACTTAGGTGTTCTCCCTGCAATAATAGTTGGTGCATAGGTATCTAAGCAAGCATAAAATGCCTCTTGAATTTGAGTCTTAGCAATATCACCAACATGAAATCTAAGAGATCCATCGGGTTTTTGATACGAGAATATTCCATATTTACCTTTCTTTGTGTTTGGTTTATATTTGGAATTATCATGTTGCACACGTTCTTGCTTATGGCAGTTCGCAAAATGATAATCTATTCTATCCTTCTCAAATTTTGTCAACATTAAAGAAGTAGCATTTTCTTCAATATCGATAATATCTCTTAGCACAGGTCTTTGATCAAATTTCTCAGGAAATTTAAAATCTACAGATTTATCAAATCCAACACAATACCATCGTTCTCTTTTTTGAGGTAGTCCAAAATCTAAAGAGCTGAGAACCTTCCAATGGACATCATAGCCTAAGTCTTTTAGATTAGCTAATATGATTTTTAAAGTCTCACCATTCTTATGTGAGACTAGACCCTTAACGTTCTCTAGAAAAAACATTTTAGGTTTATGGTGCGCAAGTATTCTGCATATATCTAAAAATAACGTACCTCTAGTTTGATCTTCAAAACCCTCACACAATCCAGCATAGCTAAATGGTTGACACGGGAATCCAGCTGTAAGAATATCAAATGCAGGAATGTTTTTTACTTCAATTCTAGTAATATCACCTGATGGCATATCACCGAAATTAGACTTATATGTTTGTTGAGCAAATACATCAATATCAGAAGAAAAAACACATTTAACTCTATTTTCTTCCATTGCTAACCTAAAACCTCCAATTCCACAAAAAAGGTCGATCCCTCTTAAAGCTACACTTTTTTTCATTTTATTATCTATCATCTTTCTCTGTAATCAACTCCTTCATATCTACCCCGAGAATTTCACTGATACGTTGTAACGTATCTAGACTTGGTTGTAGACGATTACAACAGTATGAATTTACAGTGCTAAAGCTTTTATCTATTTTCTCAGCTAATAGAGTTTGAGACATCCCTTTCTCAACCAAAACCACCTTAATTCTATTCAGTTTCATATACTTAATTATTGAAAACTCATGGAGTTCTTGCAAAGATAATCAGATTGCAGAGTTAATATCGCATGTAGTGCCATAAATCCGTATTCAAGTGTGATAATTTATCTAAGAAGTCAAATTTGCTTACCGAAAGAAAAATAGATTTGAACTTCACTTTATACTTGTACTTATGAATAAGATAAAGCCTAATTAAAATGAGGTAAAGAAAGATATGCTTTGAAATAAGTCTCTATTTTCCACCACATTTTTCTTTTGGTGCATTAATTATTCGAAAATTGAATGAGTTGAATTAAACACTCTATTTTTCAATACTCAAAATAGGAATAATTGATTATTGAAGTGGGACAACCCTTTTTTATTGAGACTTATATCAGCAATTGATGCAAGTCTCTTTTTTATTCATATTGATAGAGATTTTGCATTTATAGGTTTGAGTAATTATCAATGATAAAACAGTGGTGATTTTTGAACGCTTTTAGAACGAAGCATATAAGAATTATTTATTACTATCAATTCGACACAATCTAAACTCTACAGACAAGCGAAGCGGATAAACGCTAAAATCAATGAGACGTTTCAAAAAATCCGAGACTACAGTTTCATTCAACTACAAGTAACATGATGTATCGCCCGCAGTAGTTATATCCCCAAGATAGTTTACGAAGGTTTTCATCCACTACAGGTTCCTAGGCTTACTGGCAACCCTTCTCAAACTATTGATCAATAATACCCCTTCAAAATCTCTGATAAAGAGTAAATAAAGGAGAATATGAATCAGGCATATTATCAATTATTTAATTTGCATAATAAGAAAGGTATAATTACCTTTGGGCAAATAATTGTGTTATGGCAAAAGAGATAAATCCGTTTATAGTTACGGGTAAGATAGAACCTGAGTATTTCTGCGATCGAGTTATGGAGTCCGTGAGGCTTGTAAAATCCATAACTAATGGGAATAATTTGGTGATTATCTCACCTCGTCGTATGGGTAAAACCGGGCTTATTCAGTTTTGTTACGACAAACCTGAGATAAATGAGAACTATTACACATTTTTCATAGACATACTTCACACGACTTCACTTCGTGAGTTTACATACCTGTTTGGCAAATCTGTTTACGAGACACTTTTGCCACGCAGCAAGAAGATGGCAACCCTGTTTGTGCAAACACTAAAGTCTATTAACGGAAAGTTTGGTTTTGATCCGATGACCAACTTGCCAACCTTTAATATTGAACTCGGAGACATTGACCGTCCTGAATATACATTAGAGGAAATTTTTAAGTTGCTGGTGTCCGCGGATAAGCCTTGTATTGTTGCAATAGACGAGTTTCAACAAATATCAAAATATCCGGAGAAGAATATCGAGGCTCTACTTCGCACTCATATCCAAAAGATAGAGAATTGTAACTTTATCTTTGCAGGTAGTGAACGTAGCATAATGCAAGCAATGTTCCTCACTTCGGCTCGCCCATTCTATCGCAGTGCTGACGTAATGGAACTAAACTCCATTGAAAAGGAGTTGTATGTTCAATTTATAGTTGAGAATTTCGAAAAGCGTAATCGTAAGATAACTACCGAAAATGCCGCGATGGTGTATGATAAATTTAGAGGTCATACGTTCTATGTTCAAAAAACATTTAATGAAGCCTTTGCCGATACGTCAAAAGGGGAAGAGTGTACAGAGGGGACAATTCGTATGGCCATTGACGATATGATAGCTCTATTTGATACAATCTTCCGTGAGATACTTTCTCAGGTTCCTGAACGTCAAAAAGAGTTATTGTATGCAATCGCTAAAGAAGGTGAAGCTACGCAGATATTGTCTGTTGACTTCATTAAGCGGTATAGTCTTACATCTGCAAGTTCGGTGCAGGCTGCTACCCGCAAACTTTTAGACCGTGATCTAATCACCGAAACAAATAAAATATACACCTTGACCGACAAACTTTTTGCTATGTGGATCAATCGAGTGTATGGCGGAAAATAATTGAAAATTTACTGCGGCTAATATTACATTAAAATCATTCGCGGAAGAAGAAGCTGAGAAAGCTGAAAATCTTTACGCTTTTGGAGGTTTCAAACTTTTAAAATAAAACAGCTATTGATATAAAGCCCATTACAAAAATATCAAGGCTTCCATTCGAGAGATCCCTTTTTTGTTGTTTATCGGGATATTGAATACCTTTGTCTATTGGTCAAACAATGCATCGGTAATGAAGATACTATTTCCTTTATTCATTTTCCTTTCATTCATCGCTATTGATACGGCAGCACAATCTCCGATGAGAAAGAGTGCTGTGACCAACTATACCTATGAGCATTACAACGGAGGGAATCAGAACGTTGACATCATTGCCTCTCCCAACGGTGTTTTCGCGGCGAATAGCGGCGGACTCCTTTGGATGAACGGGGGCAGATGGTTGACTGATCTTCACGCACCCGACGAACAGATCGTCTCGCTGGCTCTTCACAACGACTCGCTCTATGCCATCTCCGAAACAGGATTGTACGGGGTGGGCGTTCACGGGATCTATTTTCAATCCGAATTGCTCTCACGGAAACAGAAGCTAACCATCCTGCCGGACGAGAAATTTCAACGTCTGATTGCCACGAATCAAGGGCTACTGATCCTCACTACCGAACGGTTACTCCATTTTATGGATGGACGGTTTGAGACTCTTTCACCCCCCTCCCTCCCCATTCGAAGCCTCGTAAACGAAAACGGAAGCGCGCTTATTCTGACAGGCGACGGCTCTCTGTTCAGACACCACGATCAATCCTTCTTCCGAATATTCAACTCTCCTCTATTGATGGATCAAACGCTGTTTGCTTCGAGCATGGAAGGGGATGGAAAAAGAGTATTGGTACTGTCGTCGGGTGTTTACTTCCTGCAAAACGGGGTGTTGACTCCGGTCAACGCGACCCTTCAACAAGTTCTTCTAAACAAACGGATCACAGCGGCCGATATCAACAACAGCTACTGTGTGGTGGCAACCGACCAAGGAATCTATATTCTGCAGAGGGAAACCAACAGGTATCAACACATAGCACTCTCCAACGGACTGCAAGATGAACAGATCAATGCTGTATCGCTCAACAACGATCAGGTGTGGCTGGCATTGGACAACGGTATCTCGGCAGTGTGCATCGAATCACCGGTAGTGCCGATCGCGGCTCGACGTGAGATTGGACGCGTCGAGACGATAACCCGTTTTAATTCGATGGTATATATCCAAACCGGATCGGGACTTTACTCGTATGATCCGCAAAACGACTCGATAGTACAACAAAAAGAGACAATTCCTTTGACTCCCTCCTCTTTCCCACGCAGGATGGATGAAGATGCCGTTCATCGGTGGATGATCACCGATGAGGATTCGCTGGTATTGATCAAACGAAACACGCCGGAGAGTACCCCCGAGGTTTTTCACTCCATCGGGCGACAAAAGGGGCTGTTTTACGCGAATAAATGCGTGGTCAGCTACAACGGAAAAGAGATGTTTGTGTATGACCGCGTTCAAAACAAAATGATTCCATACGATTTGCTGAACAGAGATCTGGGGGAATTCGTCAAAGCGGACTATGTGTGCAATGCGTACGACAACTACTATTGGTTTTGCGAAAATAACCAACTGGCACTGGTACGAATCACAGAGAACAAGGCGGAGATCGCCTTTCGGATCAATCTAGGATCATGGGGATACCATGTTGTAAACAGGGGAAAACAACTCTTCTCGGTTTCGGACTCCATCCACTTGGTCGCGACCATGCAGGGAGTGGTTCGGATCAACAGCAAACAACTTATTCGACAGAATCAACACCACTTCCCCTCCCCCAACGTACAGTCGGTGATGGTGGATGATACCCTCACGTTTATTCCGAATGGGAAAGAGGTGCTACTCCCTTCGCATATCCACACCGTTTCGATAGACTATTCGTTCACCCAAAACAACACGAAGCCGATACTCTCGTTTCGGATCGGGAACAGTGGGAGTTGGAGTCCATGGAGTGAGAACAGCACCTTGGTGCTGCACAATCTACCCGAAGGGAATCACACAATCATGGCACGACTGTACAACCCGACAGGCATCTTTCCAACAAGCGAATTGACACTTCGCGTTCCACCACCATGGTATGGCTCTCCCACAGCTCTATTCCTATATCTGATCGTGGGGTTGACTCTTGTCTATTTCGCGAATAGGGCGATCAACAAGAGAAAGGAGCGCAAGATGGAAGAGCGAATCGAACGTGAGATAAAGGAGAAACAGACCCACGAGATACTCTCGCAAAACGAACAGTTCAAGTCGGATCTGTTGGAGAAAAACAGCAATCTGGCACTGCAAGCCTCGCTCCTGGCCAAGCATGAAATGCAGATAGAGGCGATCCGGCAGGAGGTGAAGGAGCATAAGGAGCAGTTGGGAGAGCGTTATCCGAACAAGCTATACAGCAGACTTCAGAAAATGCTCGAAAGAGACGAACAGAGCGGGAGTGAATGGATTGCTTTCGAGACACACTTCAATCAGGTGCATCAACAATTTATCACCCGTCTGCGCATTGATTACCCCAGCTTAACGGCGAATGATTTACGCATCTGCTGTTTCCTTCGCATGGATCTAACCACCAAAGAGATTGCCTCGTTGATGAACATCTCGGTTCGAGCCGTCGAGTTACGCCGCCATCGCCTCCGCAAACGCCTCAATCTGGACACGGAACAAAACCTCAATCTATTCTTGTTGGATTATTGATAGGATCAATACCTTAAATCGCCTATTATCCATTTCCTGCGATCGGCGTTTGATCACTATTCGGATAGGTGGGATAGAATATGTTCGGAATTAAATGGATTCAATTCGCGGAGACCTCCGCCTTGTAGAATAATCGCTCTATTAATAACAGGAAGGATGGTTTGTATATTATGTGAGACGATCACTATTCCTTTTTGTGAACGCGCTTGGCATAGGTAATCAATCATCTTTTGCGTTAATATGGGAGATACTCCGTTGAATGGTTCGTCTAAGAAGATGTACCGTGCCTTTCCAAAAAGAAGCAGAATGGTCTCTATATATCGAAGCTCGCCACACGATAATTGATGAGGTTTCTTATCCAAGGAAGCCAACACCAAGCTATCACTCATTACCAAATGCGAATAGTCCTTACTGATGCAAAAATCAATAATGGTTCGAATCTTACTATTGTTTGGCAAATGGCTATTTTGAGGCAGGTAGGATATGTTTCTGCTTACAAATGCGTTGGAGGTTTGTATCACTCCGTCGAGACAAACGGACTTACTTTCCGCTTGAATGGTACCATAGATTGACTTCAGCAGGGTTGTTTTGCCCGAACCATTGCGCCCGAAGATTCCAATAACATCTCCTATATTACATCTCAAATAGGCATTAGATATAATAGTTCTATCTCCGAATGAAACGACTAAACTATCTACTTGAAGAAAATCGTCCATATACTCAATATAGCAATTGATAAGAGAAAATAGATCAATAAAGAGCTAATCCACAGTTCTATCTTTTTTACTCCCAGATTGTGATAGAAATAATAGCTGTCGGGGTTGATTGTGTTTTTACGGACAATGTCAAACATAAAACCTCCGAATAGACAGAGGAAAATACCTTTGCTGGTAAAATTCATCAATGCAAACAGAAGAAAACCGACACATAGGGTCAACAGTATTGTAGTCCGAAAAAACAGTAGATATATTTTGACCCGATCTGCAATACTCATATAATCATTGATAAAATCTATGATAAACGTACCCTAATGTCAATAGAGAAAAAGAAAGAGACGCGTCGTTCACGCATCCCCTCTTTTATTCCAATATACGCTTCGCCATAGCCCGTCCGAGTTCGAAACAGGCCTCACGATTTTCCGGTTTCAATCCCTGCTTCTCTTCCACGGAAGCGGTCACCACCTCCCACTTCATCTGTTCGGCAAAAGCATTCAATCGTTTCACCGCCGCACCAGCCCATGTGAACGATCCGAATGAGGCGAATAGGCGATTTTTAATGTCACGATATTCCAATTTCTTAGTCAACGACTCCACATCGGGAAACAACTCGTTGGTATAGGTAGGACTACCGATGATCAATCCCTTATAGGTAAAGACATCGGCAATGATCTGCGAAGCGTGGGTCTTCATCACGTTGTGAAGTACCACTTCCTTTACACCTCCGGCAACCACCCCTTCGCACACAGCTTCGGCCATCTCCTCGGTATTGCCGTACATGCTTCCGTAAACCACCACGACACCCGGTTTTCCTTCGTATCGGCTCATACGATCGTACTCACTGACGACACGTTCGATCTGGCTCTGCCATACGGGACCATGAGTGGAACAAATCGTCTTAACCTCCAATCCGGCAATCTTCTGCAATGCCTTTTGAACAGGAGAACCATATTTGCCAACAATGTTGGAGTAATAGCGGGTCATCTCATTCCAGTATCTGTCCAGATTCAGATCAGAATCCAGCACGGCTCCATCCAATGTTCCGAACGAACCAAACGCGTCGCCTGAAAAAAGAACTCCTTCGGAGGCGTCAAACGTAACCATGGTTTCGGGCCAATGCACCATCGGGACCATAAAGAATTGCAATGTCTTGACTCCGATATTCAGCGTTGATCCCTCTTTTACTTCAAGAAGACCCTCTTTGATTCCATAAAAGCCCTCAAGCATACCGTGGGTTTTCGAGTTTCCTACGAGTTGAATACCGGGATAGAGAGAGCGGATGGTATTGATCGATCCCGAATGATCGGGCTCCATATGGTTTATTACCAGATAATCGATGGGTTTATCTCCGATGATTGCCTGTATCTGACGAATAAAACGTTCGGAATAACAAGTATCTACCGTATCGACCAACGTGATTTTCTCATCCACGATCAGGTAGGAGTTGTCACTCACTCCCTAGGGTCATGGCCA
>JBKEBB010000364.1:0-5195 GCA_047972845.1 Bacteroidales bacterium | reverse complement strand
TCATCCCTTCTTATCTCCTGCAATACGACTCAACAACACAACGGCTCCATTATTGAGATAGACGTTACCCACAGTTATCCACAAAAAGAGATCCTATTATCGGAAATCGCGTCTATTAAGTACGTACAATTGGACGACAGCAACGAGGAGTATCTCTTCAATGGATATCCACTTACCTTTACGGAAAACAACATCGTAGTATTCAATCAAGCAACCGGAGACATCCTCTTCTTTGACCATCAAGGGAAACCAAAAAGTAAGTTCAACCACAAAGGAAGTGGTCCTAATGAGTACCAAATGATTTCGCACGCGGTGTATATGGAACAAACGGATGAGCTGTACACCCTGTTTCGTAATAAAATTCAAGTGTACTCCTCCACCGGCGAATACAAACGTACCCTCACCCTTCCTTCCAAAGCATGGATCACTGAGATAATAGGTATTGACAACAACAGATTACTTGTGTATGACAACAGTCGTAAATTAGGGATGGCAATCAGCCAATTGAACTCAATGTCGGGAATTGATACTCCTCAAAACTCGCCTAAAAAGGAAGATATATTACCCGCTGCCTATGCCTGCATCTCCACTGAATAAGGGGGTAAGAATGGATTGTACAGAATTTGGGATTGGGGAAATGTTTGGAAAGGACTGTAAATAAAGGGTTTTGAGGGGGTGATGGTGTTTTTGGAGTGAAAAATGAATTGTACATTTCGTTGTGATTGGATGGTGATTGTATGTGTGTTTGGGGTGCTTAACGGCACCTTTTTTTGTATCCGGTCATCAAATGGGTGCAAAATACTGCAAATAAGCGCATTTATGGACTGTTTAAAGGTGGTTTAATCCGCTGTTTCGTGTAAGGGTATTTTACCTCCGATCGGACCTATAAAAACGTCGTTTGGTACAAACAGCGGTACAACAGCGGTACAAAATCTGCTTTAAAAACGCTCGAGTTACCCCCCTATAATACATAAAAACATCCAAAAAACGGTCTTTTTTGATCGAGTTTACCCCTTTATTCTATTTAGTGTACTCTTTTATAACCATTGTAAATAGATATATATCAGTCTATTAATGAGTAAATTCAGCCTATTCCGATTTGAAAAACGTGTGCGCGCGCAATCTAACGCGATAATTGGAGCGAAAGAGAGCGGTTTGTAATGTTTTGGTTGTAAATAAAAAAAACCGCCTGGACGGGCGGTTTTTAGACATATACTTAAAATGAATATTAGCGAAAAGTGATCTTAACACCAAACACTTTTGCAATACGAGATATAGTGCTTAATCTTGCGTCAAGAAAGCCATTTTCTATCCTATTAACTGTCGATTTTGATAGACCACTCGAACTTGCTACCTCCTCAACACTCATTCCTTTATCATTACGAAGTCGGAGCAAAATAGCCCCGACTTCTTTTATAATTTCTTTTTCTTCCATGTTGACTAACAGTATAACTGTACAACTTTAGCTTCAGAATCAATAACACGATCAAAAAATACTACTGAATTATCCTCTTCTTCAACATCAAACCACTCAATAGAAATCGGGGTTCCATCTTCACTAAAAGTATATCTTGTCTCTTCAGGATCAAAATAATGAATATCTCCTGAAACAGTATTTTCGTAACCCATACCATCCGCATAACTATAGTGTTGATCTCGTGTTGATGTGTGGAGTTGACATTTTTCGTATCTGTCAGCATCCAATTCGCCAAATAAAAAGTTTTCGCAATCAATAAGAATTTCATCGAAAGTGAATGAAGAATCAAATTCATAACCTAAATTAATAGCTCTCTGAATTACATTGATCGCACGCTGTTGTTTAGTTATCTTTTTCATATTCTTGCTGCGTTTTTATCCAGGTGCTCGTCCTGTTTTTATTGTTTATTGAGACAAAAGTAAGGTTTTGTTGCGTCCCACGCAACAAAACAGTTTGAAATAGCTATACATTTATTGATATTTAACAAAACTGCTATCAAAAGGGATTTATAGCGTTTGGAAGCGAATTGAGGCGTTTACGCGGGCGAGTGCACGGATGGCTTTTAATGGGATTTCTTTGGGTGCGTGGTGTTGGTTTTGCGACACCAGTGTTACGAGATCAGGAGATGGTCCCGGATGTACGTACTTAACCACTATACATGGTTCGTCGCCTTCGTTGCCAAAGGCTACAATGTACATCTCTCCCCATACGAGGTACATCTGTATGTCGGTGATCTCGGAATACATTACGATATCTCCCGATTTAAGCAGTGGGTACATCGAGTCGCCAAGCACATAGATCGCTCCATCGCAGCGCGGAGCTCGAGGGATCACGATGGTTTCTGACGGAATATTCGAATGGTTACCATGAAACAGGTCCATTATACCGGCTGCCGCTGAAACGTTGTAAAGTGGTACTTCCTGCCGTTCGATTATTCTGCCATGCGATTTGTTGCTTAACATCTTGATGTTTCGTGGCCTATCTATTATTTGATATTCGTTTGTTGAATCTTTTTCACCAACTGCCAGTTTTGGCTCATCGTTATAGTCAGAATAGGTTATTCCTTTTGATTTTATCATCTGGCCTTTTCCGGTCAAGAGCCATTCAATGTTTACGTCAGTATAATAGGCGAGAAATTTCATCACATTCTCTTCGCTAATCCCATTATTCTGACCTAAAATACCTCTTGTTATCCCAGTTAATTTATGGAATTCATACTGAGAAATACCATGTTTCTCAAGATAAGTCAAGATATTTTGCTTAATGAGCGATTTTTCTTGTTTATTTTCTTGCATAGTCGAAATATCTTGTGTAATATTGCAGCGTGTTTCAACTGAAACAGGTGCGAAAGTTACAAACAAATAATCAAATATCAATATGAAGAAAGTTATTGTCATCCAACCTCGGGAGTCGCAGCAGATCGCGAAGGACCTCGGAAAAAGCATTCAATTTGTCAATAAAGCATTGCGCTATGACTCAAATAGTCCGCTGGCGCGGATGATTCGCGGTATGGCGATCGAGCGGGGTGGTAAATTGTTGGTCGAGGCTCCGAGGGAAGAGGTGAGAGGGATGATTTAGGGGGAAATGGGAATCGTGAAATCGTGGAATCGTTTAGAAAGATATTTTAGGTCATTAAGGAGATTAAAGTCATTAATAATAACCAATTAAAAAAAAGAACATGAGAACATTTTTTGGATTTGCGATGGTGAAGAGGTCGGAGTTGCTCCGGTTGCAAACGGTGGATCGTTCGTTCGTCAGAACGATGCAGGATCGAAACCGACAGGTTGAATTGCTCCTGAAGGAGCGTGAGGTGAACAACCTACTGGTGATGGAAGTGAAAGAGCGCAACGTCCGCCTTAAAAAACAGATGAAGATTAGAAAAGAGTGGATGCAGAAGTGGATGGTTGAAGCTGCGGTGACTTATTCGATTTTGAAGGATGTGAAGGAACGGGTGGATGAGTTTTGACCGTTTAATCGTTTAATCGTGGAATCGTTTAAAAGAACAAATAAAAATAATTAGAATGAAAAACGTAATTAATCTTTTGATCGTAATTGGCTGGCTTGGGAGCGGCTTGATGATGTTAGGATCGGCCGAGGCGCTGGCTTCTCCGAATGGAAATGTGTTTGTGGTGCTGATGTCGGTGTTTTGCTTTTTTATCAGCTCGATGTTGGTGATTTGGCTGAATGTCCGGAGGCTTGGACGGGATGGATTGAGGGAGATGTTGGAAGAGGAGGAGAGAGATTGCCGGGATTGTGCGGCGTTTAGGCCGTGGGGAAAAGCGTATACAGGGGATAAAGAGGGTAAGGGCTTTAAGGATGGTAAGGAATTTAATAGGTAGGGAGATGGAAACAAAGAAAGTGCGCGTGTGTACGAATGCTGTAGGATCATGGTTGGATCCATATCTATTTTGGGAATTTGATGTGATATCTGAAACAGAGGAGACATATGAGATTGATCTATACAACAATGCCTCCGGTACTAAAACAAGTTTTTGCGAGAAAGGGTATTTTGAAGTAATCAATTAAGAAGAAATGATATGAGACCAGGGATGATTTTTAGGGTGGATGAGTACTGCTATAATGCAGTGGCGTCGGATCATAGTTGTAAAGGTTGTGTTGGAGAAAAGAGTAGAGATATATGTGACATTCTGCCGTTTTGCACAAAGAGTAGAATTGGAGTAAACCTTATTTATGAGAAAGTTCCGCTTGAAAAGGTGAGACTATTGAAAAATAGAGGAGTGGAGATTCCGGATATGACGGGAAAGTTGGAAGGAGATGGGGTGATGGTGAATGGGGTGTGATAAGGAGGGTAAGGGCTGTAAGGGCCTTAAGGGCTGTAACAGGTGAGAGGTTAGAAGTTAGGGGTAATTGGTGATGAGTGATGGGTGATGAGTCAAGAAAGGGGAATTGCTGAATCGGGGAATCGTTTAGGAAAGAGGAATAATTAATCAATTAAAAATTAGAATTTATGACCGAGCAGAATAACATTTTGAATGCCATTGTAAAAATGGCAGAAGACAACAACAAGGGCGTACAAGTCTCAACAACATTGATTGAAGCAAAAGAAGATCCAAGAGGTGGTATTGTCTCTTTTGGAGTATCAAAAGAGTGCGCGAAAGGGTGCGGTGGTCAAATTGTAGGACTTCCATCTCAATATATGGCATTTGTAGTATTTGTAGATCGTGAAGAGCTGAAGAAATACAGGTAAGTGATAATAAAAGGGCGGATACCCTATCCCGTAGAAGGGTGGCTTCATTTTCGGTTCGAGTCCGGAGCGGGAACAAATTAATAGTAACAACTATGGCAAAAGAGACTCCATACGAATATCACGAAGGTAAATTAGGCATTCAGGGCCGTTTCTTATTTAGTGATGAAAACGCTGATCCGAATAGTTTGTGTCTTATCAGTGCTCGAGGATTTAGAAAAAAAATCGAGAGGGAGCAGATTGTAAAACTTAGGGAACAAGGTCCCAACACTCCGATGTTGGTGACGTTTGACAGTTTGCCAATCCGATGGCAGGAGGCGGTAGTGACTATTTGGGGAGAGGCGGAGAAGGTGGTGCGTAAAACGGTTTTTGAATCACTGTATGAACGAGATATGGAGGCATTCCGCTTTTACTCGCTCTACAAGTTTGAAGATCAAACAAGCCTCAGCCGTGACAAAGTGGACGAATACACCTTGAACGCCTCGGTACTCAATGCCATCGGAAAGATGTATG
>JBKEBB010000297.1:0-20334 GCA_047972845.1 Bacteroidales bacterium | reverse complement strand
TGACCACCGCCAGTTTTAAACTTAATGGATAATCCCTCTGACTGCGCCTGATATACAGACTCTTACAATTTACTTCCATAACTTACCTTCTTTTGTGTAACGCTATTTCAGGACGGGACATATCCCTTTCGAATAAAAGGAACGTTCCTTTTGATCAAAACGACTAAACGTTTTGTTTAAAAGGTATATTGCTTTTTTACAGGGAAACTGAAATTTGGTTTGAGGAAGCTACACACCATATTTGAACGTCAAATCTGATCGCCCATCAAATTTGTTTCATACTTCTCAAAGAATAGAGAATACAACAACAGAAGTAATTAAACATACGAAGCTTATCATCAAGCCTGTTTTCCTTTCTCATCCTATTTAGGTATCTTTGCATGGAAAATAATAGACGAAAAGTTCGCGGAATATTTGAAGACCAGACGGCCCATCGGCATAGATCAAATATCCGATCGATAAAAAAAAGGCATATGCGCTATAAAATAATACAACTTCTCCTTCTTGTCAGTCTCCTGACTCAGGCACAACAATCTCCCTATATCAACTGGACCCTCCTGCCTCCATCCGTAATGAATGAAATAATAGGAGAAACCTCCGGTGAGGCAACTCTTCGTTACGTTCAGGATATGGGGAGTTATGAACGAAACAGATCTCTCTCCGAATACACTGAAATAGCACATGAAGTTGATTATTTCAGACAAAAAATGGAGGAGTTTGGATTGAATGGATCAATCAAACAGGTAGCAACTCGAAAAACATGGAACGGAATCAGCGGTTCGTTGTGGGAAATCAAACCTGAACGTGCAAAGCTGGCGGACTACTTCGATCTGACCGCTCATTTGGCCGAAGGAAGTGTCACTTCGGATGTGACCGCGCAGTTAGTGTGGGTTGGTCGAGGTACGAAAGACGAACTTGACAGTAACCGTGTTGCCGGAAAGATTGTTGTTACGGAAGGGAGCATGTCTGCCGTTCACGCTTCAGCCGTTCGTCTTGGTGCGGTAGGGATTGTTGCATATTCAACTTCGAGGGCACTGATCGATCCTATTCAGATTCCAAATGCGGGTATAAGAGAAACCAAAGGGGCTCCACTTACGTTTGGTTTTTGGCTCTCGCCGCGTGCCGGAATACAACTTCGTGATCGTCTGTTGAAAGGAGAGGAGATCATTGTTCACGCACAGGTTGAAAGCTCGCGCGAAGAGGCCGTTGTTCATGCCCCTGAATGTGTGATAGAAGGCACTGACCCAAATGCGGGAGAGGTGCTTTTGGTAGCCCATCTCTTGGAAGGATACGTTAAGCTGGGAGCAAACGATAACCTTTCGGGATCAGCGGTTTTACTTGAAACCGCCCGCATGCTTAACTCCTTGATCAAACAAGGACGCATTCCTCGACCCACACGTACAATCCGATTTGTTGTTGGCGACGAATTCATTGCTACTATTCCTTGGGCACAAGCCAACCGCGATATTCTCAACAATACACTGGTGGCCATCAACCACGATATGGTGGGTATTCGATTGAAAGATAACAACTCGTTTTATGATCTTCATCGCACCCCCTTCAGCTATCCTCACTATGTTAACGATGTGCTCGAAAATTACTTCCGATTCATAGGTCAAGGAAACCGATTCTTCAACGCCCATAAGTTGAGTACCTATATGAACCCCGTAGTAGCACCTTCGGGAAGTAACGATCCATTTTACTACCAAATAGAGGTAAGTTCGGGTGCTTCGGACAATCTGGTGTTTCAAAACTTCGGAATCCAAGTTCCCGCGGCTAAACTAATCACATGGCCGGATAACTACTACCATGCATCGACCGATCGTCCCGATAAGCTCGACCCTACCCAATTAAAAAGGGCGGTAGTAATTTCAGCCGCGGCGGCATATACAATCGCGACAGCCGACGCTCCGTTAGCGATTCGTATCCTGGCCGAATCATATGCCAATGCCGTGCGCCGATTAGGATTGAGAATGGCAGAATTCAACAGTCAACTCACCAATCAGGTTAAACTGCCGACTTATGATGACTACAAACGATTTTATCTACAGATGAAAGCCATCGGAGATGTTGAATTGAGCACTCTTTCCAGTGTGACGGAATTAGCCCCCGGCGATAAACAACTTCTGCGACGAATAGAAGGATCGCAACGGCGGCTCAAATCAACCATCGAGGCCAATCTGAAGGAGCTGACTGAAACGTATGCCAATGTTGCATCAAACAAGGGAGAGAAGATGGCTGCGAAAATTCAATTGACTGATCAAGAGAAAAAGGCGGATAAACTATTTCCTCGTCCCACACCACTGGTAAAGGATATGGGGCACGGCATACTGGACACGGTGATCAAATATCAACCCAAAGAAAAACAAAGCCTCTGGAGTGAAAATATCCCCAATCGGGATGAGGCGGCTCAACTTTCTATCTCGGGCAAAAACAGTGTGCTCACCATCAAACACCTGATGGATGCTCAACACAAAAAGGAAACTCCACTGGATATACTTATTGACTTCTTCGATTCGCTCCAAAAAGAGGGATGGATTAGCTACTAAAATGCATATGATTCACTTTTTAAAGAAACAATTCGGACATATTGTTCCAACCGCATCCCTTTTTAAAGGAATGGTGGATGTTCACTCCCATGTGCTGTTTGGAACAGACGACGGGGCTGATACCCTCGAAGAGTCGCTTCAGATCCTCAGGGCAATGTCTGCTTGTGGATTAAAAGGGGTATTCTGCACTCCTCACGTAATGGAAACTGTGTCCGCGGAGGAGATGGAAAACAGACAACCTCACTTTGACCGTTTGATTGCCGAAGCAAAGGATATTATGGATATCCGATTGGCTGCGGAATATATGCTTGAAAAAGATTTTGAAACAAAAATAAATCAGAACCCGGCTACATTCGATGGAAAACATATCTTGATCGAGATGTCCTATCTATCGGGATCACCCAAACTGTTTGAGACGGTATATGAGATTCAGATAAAAGATTATATCCCGGTTTTAGCTCACCCGGAAAGATACCTTTACCTTCCATCCACCAAACTGGAGACTCTTATCGAGAGGGGCTGTCTGTTACAACTCAACCTGCCCTCTTTGATAGGACTGTATGGAAAAAGGGTACAAGAGAGAGCCTCGCGTTGGCTCTTAAATGGCAAATATACGTTTGTGGGGTCGGATACACATTCGCCAAGAGGATGGGACTTAATTGCAAGCAGCTACATTGAAAAGGAAAAGATAGCACCTCTGAAAAGATTGATTGAAAATAATCAGATACTCTGGCCATAATCCATATTGAACTGATAGACAACACACCCAGTTATAATACTGTGAAGAGGTACTATTTCGAGATTTATATCTAAATTAATTATAAATACAATTAGAGCAATAATCATTAATATTGAATATCAAACTATTGCACTTTATATTAATTATAACCAATCCAATTAGAGTTAAAAAATTGGGAGCGATTACAACAAATAGTACTTTTGCAGCACCATATGGTTGCGAGTGTAAGAAATAAAGCATACAATAAAGGCGCAATGATAGTTCTTCTATTGTTGTTCCTTGGAGCATACGCCTCAACTACTTTTTTCACCCACGGCCATAAAGTTGGCGATCAATGGGTGTTTCACTCCCATCCCTACGGGGCATCTTCCTCAGATGCATGTGGAGGAGGCCACCACCACTCTTCCGACTCATTCCGCACTATCAATTATTTTGCCGCTTCCTTTATTTTTCTCGAATCGCAGCAACATTTCTCTCTATTTCAAGACAATGTCAGTGTTACTCTCATTGATAGATCTAACCTGACTCCCCGTTTTTCATTCTACACGCATGCTTCATTGCGTGCACCTCCAACGGTTTAGTTATATTCTTTTTTTCTCCCACTTGAACAGGTGGGATGCGTATGTTTGAATCTTATTGGTTAATAACGAGAGGGATCCGTCATTGACCCATTGATCAATTATTGACAAAAAAAACAATAAACTAAACCCATATGAATCTCTACAAAACAGTAGCGTTGCTACTTCTTCTATTTACGTGTACACTGGCTTCAGCAGGCACTGATACTCATCTTGTTGGCGACGTGGTGGACGCACAAACTAAAGAGCATCTTCCCGGAATATCGATCGCACTAAAAGGAACCACCATCGGCCAAATTACAGATGGTACAGGTCATTTCTTCATCAAAAGCCTCCCTTTGGGAACCTTCACTGTTGAATTCTCTTGTGTTGGTTACCAAACAACCATTAGGGAGGTAACATTGGAAAAGGGAAAAACAGTGGAACTAAAAGTGGAGCTACATGAAGAACTCTTCACATTAAATGAAGTAGTAGTCTCCTCGAATAGGAACGAAACAAATAAAAGAGAAGCCTCTACTATAGTAAATGTCATTTCACCGCTTACCATCGAACGAACCGCTTCCAACAACATGGCGGATGTGTTGAACTATCAACCGGGACTGCGTGTGGAGATGAGTTGCTCCAATTGTGGAGTACCCCAACTTCGAATCAACGGATTGGAAGGCCAATATACTCAAATCTTACTCGACAGCCGTCCGATCTTTAGCTCATTGGCATCTGTTTACGGATTGGAACAACTACCTACTGAAATGGTACAACGAGTGGAAGTGATACGAGGTGGGGGATCAGCACTGTTTGGCTCGAATGCGATCGGAGGAGTGGTTAATATTATTACTAAAGAACCATTACACAATTCCGTATCGGTTTCCAACAACACTCAATGGTTGAACGGAAAAACCCACGATATGAATACTTCAATCAATGGATCGTTTGTAACGGATGACTTTAAATCGGGAATCTATCTTTTCGGCGTTATCAAGGATCGTGGCGGTTATGACCACGACAACGACGGGTTTACCGAAATGCCAACGTTAAATACCCAAACGATTGGATTCAGGGGATATCATAAAACCAGCGATTTTTCAAAACTAACGCTCGAGTATCACCATATTCACGAATATCGTCGTGGAGGAAACAAACTGGATCGCCCACCACATGAAGCGGATGTGGCGGAACAACTTGAACACTCTATCCACGGTGGTGGAGCTAAATTTGACATTTTTTCCCCCGATTACAAGAATCGATTAAATATCTACACCTCCATGCAGGGAATTGCACGAAAAAGCTATTTCGGAACCAATCAAAATCCCGATGCATATGGAAGAACCTCCGATTTCACATTTTTGGCAGGTACCCAATTCAGCCACTCTTTCGACTGGCTTGGATTTATGCCGGCTGATTTGACCGCCGGAGTAGAATACACGATGAATAACCTGAATGATCAAATGTTGGGATATCACCGGGAGATTGACCAAAAGATACATACGTACGGAGGATACTTACAGAATGAATGGAAAACAGTGCGCTGGAGTATTCTGGTTGGAGCACGTTTGGACAAACATAACTTGGTAAAGAATCCGGTATTGAGTCCCCGCGCCACCATGCGCTACTCTCCTACTCCGGAAATAGGCCTTCGTTTAAGCTATTCAAGTGGATACCGCGCTCCCCAGGCGTATGATGAAGATTTGCACGTTGCCGCGGTAGGTGGTGAGGTGGCATTGATCGTTTTGGACCCCGACTTACGACCGGAGTATTCACACAGCATAAATGCATCGATTGACTACACTAAACAATTTGGGAACTGGGAAACCAATATTCTTGCCGAAGGGTTCTACACAAATATCAACGATGTGTTCACTCTTGTCGAAAACGGACACGATCAACAAGGGAACTTACTTTTACTTAGAACCAATGCCTCAGGAGCCGTTGTGGCGGGAGTAAACTTTGAAGTAAAGGCAGCCTATAATAATAAATTCTTACTACAGGGAGGATACACCATTCAGTCAAGTCAATACAAAGAACTCCATCGCTGGAGTGAAGATGAAGATCTGGCTCCTCAAAAAAGGATGCTCAGAACACCTGACTTCTACGGTTACATCTCGGCTGGATACAACTTCTCAAAACAGCTCAACGCAACATTGATCGGTACCCACACCGGAAGCATGATCGTGCCTCACTACGCCGGATACATAGAAAAAGACGCGGAAAAAACGACTCCGAACTTTTACGATGTGACGCTACGATTGGCCTACGATGTGAAAATCTCAAAATTGGTGAGCTTTGAAATTAGCGGTGGAGTAAAGAATATGTTCAATAGTTTCCAAAGCGACTTTGACAAAGGAGTAAATAGAGATGCAAAGTATATTTATGGTCCCAACCTGCCAAGGACTCCTTTCATCGGAGGGAAACTTCGATTCTAACCATCCAAGTCCAACTCGATTCTAGAAGGATATATCGGGAAGTGGATATTCTTTCGATGAAGAGTATAACTCATTAGTATTTACACGGATAATTCAACCCACAAGAGAATTGAACTATCCGTGTTTTTTATTTGTTTATTTTAGACGACGCAAACGATATATAAAGGAAAAAAAGACTATATCCGTAAAAATGTATATCCTAAAAAAGTGAGAATAGAAATAAAGAGTAGTTGAAGAGTGTCGATAAAATAAAACAGAATTAACCATTAGAGAGGTCAAATATTAATTTACAATAACTACTTCGGTGTGTTAAATAATAATAATATGCCATTTGCTAAAAAAAAAGGACATAAATTTGTAAGTGGAAAAATTCTCAAAAAGCGCGACCAGCTAGGTTAATAGGTATATTCTACCTACAAAACCAGAATAAAAGAATGGACGGTGGTAATTGAACCACTTAGGGATTTCAGCGTTATATATTTAAGACTTGTAACAATTAAAAATTTACGAAAATGCGAAACAAGATGATGAATTACAAACTCGGACTGACATTTATTGTGCTTTTCGCCCTATTAGGTGCAACTCCTGCCCTAATGGCTCAAGGAAGCAATGATGCACCTAGCCGGAAGATCACCGATTATAAATTCGGAAAATTTACCGACAACTGGTTTATCTCAGCAGGTTTCGGAGGAAACCTATATTATGGTGATGATGACTATCGTGGGGCTTTTGGAGACCGCTTGACTCCAGCCTTGGATATTTCGATTGGAAAATGGTTAAGCCCTGTTTGGGGAGCAAGACTTCAGTACAACGGGCTTCAAATGAAAGGTTTTGGTTGGTCTAAATTTGACCCTTATGTAACTAAAATAGGAACGGGACTTCAACCTGAGAAATTCAATTACATTTCTCTACACGGGGATGTGTTGTTCAATATCTCAGCAGCTATTGCAGGATACAATCCTAATCGTGTGTACGAACTGATTCCTTACGCTGGTATGGGATTTGCTAACTCAAGTGGTAAGAATATAAAAAACAACAAGAATTATCATAGGACTAACTATATATTCTTTCTTGGTGTTATCAATAAATTCAGAATTGCAAATGCATGGGATGCAAACTTAGAATTACGTGCTGGAGCTACTAAAGATGAACTTGACGGAACATGGAGAGGTGTTAAAGCAGATTTCCCTTTGAGTGCAACTGTTGGTTTTACCTACTACATTGGAGGCAAAAACTACAAAGGATTCAAACAAGCTACCAATTTTGTTGACAACAGTAATGAACTTGATTTGCTTCGCCAACAGCTTGCTAACGCAAAAGAGAAAGCAACAGGACTTGAAAAAGAAAATGATGCTCTTCGCAATCGCAAACCTGAAGTAGTTGTTGAAACAGAATATGTGGCTGCTGCAGCTCCTGTATTCTTCGATTTGAACAGCCGTAAGATTACTCCTGAAGCTATTAACGGATTAGAAGCTATCGCTAAAATCATCAAAGAATCTAATGGTAAAACATTCTCTATCATAGGTTATGCTGACTCTGCAACAGGCAAACCCGAGTACAACCAAAAACTAAGCACTGCAAGAGCTAAAGCTGTTTGTGACGTGTTGGTGAAAAAATTCGGTGTACCTGCGTCACAAGTTAAAGCGATTGGTCGTGGTGGTGTACCTAACGTATTCGATCAAAACGAATATTCTCGCACAGTAATTGTAAAAGCAGACTAATTAGGTCGATCAACTTGACTGAAATAAAAAACTACCCCAGAACAGTATCCAACCGGAACTGCTTTGGGGTAGTTTTATTTTGCATATAAACGATCCCCCAATTGAAATTACAAATTAGCTCATCAAATAAGAATTCACATCAAGAGAAAAATGCAAGAGAAACTTTTTGTAATTTTGTTGGGTAATAAATTTCAAGAGATATGAAAAAGATAATTTCCTCACCAAATGCGCCTGCCGCAATCGGTCCTTACAGTCAGGCAGTAGAAATAAACGGATTGATTTACCTTTCAGGACAACTTCCTGCGGACCCAACCACTGGAGAACTTGTCCAAGGAGGTGTGTCCGAACAGACCAAACAGATATTTCAGAATATTAAAGCCATCCTATCAGAAGTAGGATGTACCACCTCAAACATAGTAAAAACAACCGTTTTCCTATCAGATATGTCCTTGTTTGGTGAAATGAATGCAGTATATGCTGAGCAATTTGATGGAGATTTTCCGGCTCGTTCTACCATAGCTGTAAAAGGACTTCCTAAGAACGCGTTGGTGGAAATAGAGGTAGTTGTAGTAAAATAATACGTACTGGAGTGAAGCCTTTAGATTATTTTCTCTGGCTTATCCTTCGTTGAGGTATATTAATAGATCTGCCACAGTAAAAGTACTCCCTCCGATAAAGATTAGATCGGACGGAGTACTTTTTTCTTTAGCAGTATTAAAGGCCTCATAGACGGATGGAAACACATCGCCTTGCAACCCGAACGATTCGGCCTTCGCCTTCAATTCCTTGGCCGGTAGAGCCCTACTTACAGAGGCTTGAGTAAAATAATAGAAAGCGGAAGTGGGAAGCATTCCTAATATCGCTGAAATATCTTTATCATTCACCACCCCGATAATAAAATGTAGATGGTGGTAATGTTCATTACTAAGTTGCGTTACAATCTGCCTAATTCCCGCTTCATTATGTCCGGTATCACAAATTATCCGAGGAGCATTCCCTAAGACTTCCCACCGCCCACGAAGACCTGTCAATCTGACCACATCCCACAATCCTTGGTCAATACTTTCATTGGTGATCAGAAACCCTTGCTCGATGAGTCTATCCAAGGCGCATAGGATAGTAGCAGCATTAGAAAGCTGACAATGCCCTTTAAGGCCCAATCTTACTCGTTTCAAGTAAAGAGTTTCTAAAACCCAATACCCTTCCTCATCCCTCTTAGCACTTAATACGGGATTCATATGTGATACGTCGGCAAAATAGATAGGAGCATTCACTTCATTTGCCCGTTGACTGAACACGGGAGAGGATTCGGCATTACTTTCCCCAATGACAACAGGTATATGAGGTTTTATAATTCCAGCCTTCTCATACGCTATTTTAGATAGGGTATCTCCCAAAAGAGCCGTATGATCAAAGCTTATATTTGTAATAATCGATAGTTGTGGTGTGATAATATTGGTACAATCCAATCGTCCACCTAAACCTACTTCAATAACCGCAACATCCACATTCATCTCAGCAAAATATGAGAAGGCCATCGCAGTAGTCAATTCAAAGAATGAGGGCGATAATGGCTCGAAGAATAGGCGATGAGCTCTAATAAACTCTACCACGTAGGATTTGTCCACTGGCTCTCCGTTCACACGAATGCGTTCGCTAAAATCAACAAGATGAGGAGAGGTATAAAGACCTACTTTATATCCGGCGGATTGTAACACTGCGGCCAATGAATGTGACACAGAACCCTTACCATTCGTTCCTCCCACATGAATGGTTTGGTAGGTGCGATGAGGCATGTTAAGATAATCATCAAGAAGCCGGGTTGTCTCCAACCCGGCCTTATAAGCCTTACTTCCAATTTTCTGAAACATTGGAAAACAGCGATAAAGATAATCCAGTGTCTGCTCGTAGGTCATGGAGATATATAAAATTTGAGAGAAAGGGGAGAGATACTATTCCTCTATTAGCTTAAAGTCTCCCACATAATTCATCGGACTGTTATTCATGCTTGTTACCCCCACACGAACATTCCCAGCCAATGTAATCGAGATTCTAAACACAAACGTATCCTTATTACTTCTCACTTTAAAATAGATATTATATCCTTTCTTATCCTTGTATTTCACACTATACTCCTCATAGGGTTGATTTAAAATAAATCGGTTGTTATCTACATCATATCCTGCACCGATAGAGGTTCCATAAAAAGGGAGTACTGTTTTTATCGTATCACCAACAATACGTATCTCATAAGAAGGATAGAGTGCATAGTTCCTCCCCTTTTCGTCACTCGCTCTATTTATGTCCATCGCAAATCTCTTTGCATCAACAAGCTCCTTGATTTTCTCTCCGAACAAAAGTTCTCTCTCCTTATTACTCAGTTTCTGAGAAAAGAGAGATACTGACACTAACATACCTAAAAGTATAAGAATGTACTTTTTCATACGATTAACGATTTATATATTAAGGTTAAAGTTTATATCAACAACGAGCAAAAAGGGGGCTTACTACGATTGTAGCATCCCCCCTTTGCTATATATTTTCTACTCCTGTAGCTATTGTTTTTCCCATTTGAAGTTGTAGTGCTTCTTCGACGTTCCTGTACCTTCTATCACATTGTACGCAATATCTACTACAATCGACGTTTTATCTTTGAATACCTCCTTAAAATTGTACGAAAGGTAATTTACAAATTGTCGGGTCGATCCGGTATCACCTTTTTTATCGTGTCTTAATTCAAATCGAATAGTATCTCCATCAACCC
Source organism: Bacteroidales bacterium (assembly GCA_047972845.1). Taxonomy (GTDB): domain Bacteria; phylum Bacteroidota; class Bacteroidia; order Bacteroidales; family JBKEBB01; genus JBKEBB01. The sequence goes on along the minus strand of JBKEBB010000297.1, from coordinate 9,563 downwards.
ATGGAACATCTGAATTATAAACCAAATCAAGATTGTGAGTTTGTGCAGTTCCTGAATATGTTACTTCCATACAGAATGGAACCTTTCCCTGATAGGTTGTTGATAATAATTGATATACTGAGAACTCCTCAATTGGGTCAAATTTAAAAGTGTCTGTTGCTCCAATTTCACTGTAGCTTTTTAGCTCTTGAAGTGGAATCTCCTCGAATTTAGAAAGATAAGCAGGGAAATAATACTCTTCGCCTCCGGTTTTCTTCATTTCTTCTGCTACAGCTTCATAACTTATCATAGCTCTGTTCCCTGGCGTGAAGTTTTTAAACTTATCATTATATATCAATGCTCCATCCAAATCATCTCTCACATAAATGTTTGAATTGGTAGGATCAGGTTCAACTGTTCCCCATGTGTTAGTTCTGGTGATTCTTGTTTCCGAGGGTGAAAGACAAGAAGTGGAGACTGCAACGAGAACAAACAGTCCGGCGTTGATAAATTTGCTAAAGTGTTTCATACGATTAATCATTCGTTTGTTAAGGTAGCATTAAAGTTCCATGTAATCTTCAAATAAACATCCTAAAAAAGAATGTACAATCTGATAAAGCATGTTCATTTAATAGTTTGTTGTATAAAATCGGGGATTATGATCTAATATATTGAGTAACTATTACAGATATAAAGATTCAAAGGAAATAAAAACGTTTCAATTCACAGCAATAATTTATCACATTTTATAGATCATTGGATCGTGCGTTTGCTATATAGTCCTGAATTGACTCAATTTCAGCCGGATTAAACCAATGGATGGATTCATCTCGTTTAAACCAAGTCATCTGCTTTCGAGAATAGACTCGACTATTTCTCTTAATCTTATTCACAGCCTCATCCAGTGTAATTACGCCATCGAAGAATTCAAACAACTCTTTATAACCAACAGTATTCAAGGCGTTGTAACTCCTGAAAGGATATACTTTACGAGCTTCTTCTACAAGACCCGCTAAAATCATTTGATCTACTCGCTGGTTAATCCGCTCATACAATTCCTCCCGCTCACGTCTCAATCCCACCTTTATTATATTAAAGGGCCTTTTCTTGCAAATATTGGTACGAAAAGAGGTGTACGTTCGTCCTGTCATCAAGCATATCTCCAATCCATGAATGACTCGCTTCGGATTTTTCAAGTCCACCACGTTATAATATTCCGGATCAAGGATCTTCAATTGATGCCTCAACGAGTCCAGTCCCTCCGTTTCAAATCGGTGCATTAGTTCGTCTCGGATCTCTCGGTCGGGGGAAGGAATATCATCGATTCCTTTACAAAGTGCATCCACATACATCATCGATCCACCGGTTAAGAGAACAACGTTTCGTTTCTTAAACTGACGCTCTATCTCCGCAAGTGCCATCTCTTCGTATCGAGCTGCACTAAAATATTCATCAAGAGAGAGCATCCCTATGAAATGGTGAGGTACACTCTTTCGTTCATCCTCTGTTGGAGATGCTGTCCCAATGGGTATATCACGGTAGATTTGGCGTGAGTCGGCTGAGATTATCTCACAATCCAACGATTTCGCCAACTCAATACATACAGCCGTTTTGCCTACTCCAGTTGGTCCAACAACAACAACCAGATTCTTATTCATCAAAATGAGTCGTCTTCGTAAGTAGGTTCTTTGGGATCACCAAAGTCAAATCCTTCATCGTCCAATTCGTCAATATCAAACTCTTCGTCTCCAAAGAACTTTTCTCCTGTATCAAAGGACTTTACTGCAGGAGTAAATGAATCAAAGTCTATCAATTGCTTGGGAGGATTACCTACACTATCGGTACATTTGGCCTTTTCAAGATCCTTTCCAACAATAATTTCCTTAAGTTCCATAAAGAAAGAGCGCTCAGTCATGTAATCAAATACATATAGCAAGCGTTGTCCTTCGTCTTCAATCAGGTCGCTCAATCGGGTACTATCCATCACCCAATTATCGTATTCACTGCCAGAATCCATCTCGATCAAGGTAACTTCCGTTTCCTTTTCCCAACGGTCGTTGCAAATAAAGAAGGATGTTATCTGATCTTTTGCGAACGCAACAGAATTAAGAATTGCTTCATGCAATTCAAGAAAGGTTGCTTCGGAATCGATGCAGATCTCTCGATGAAAATTATCAACCTCGTCTGAAAGAATAATAAATCGGAAAACCATAGTCGATAAATAATTATGGATTATTTTTTATTACTAACGAAAGGAACAATTCCTCTCGACGAATTTCGTATAAAGGTAACAATTTTATTCCTTACCTCTGATTCAGGAATAAGTTCTTCCACTTTTTCCAACGCAGATGTTGTATTTAGTCCCGACTGATAGATAATCTTATAAATCTTTTGAACCTCTTCAATTTGAGCGGAATCAAATCCTTTACGTTTTAGCCCTACTAAATTCAATCCTGCAAAAGCAGCCGGTTCTCGGCCAACAATAGAAAAGGGAGGTACATCTTTTGTTATACGGCTTCCGCCTTGAATCATCGCGTGAGGACCCACTTTACAAAACTGATGGACAAGTGCTGCGCCGCCAAGTACTGCATATGGTTCAATTTCAACTTCTCCAGCCAATTGAACAGCATTCGACATAATTACATTATTACCGATCACACAATCATGCCCGGCATGGCAGTAAGCCATAATTAAGCAATTACTACCAACAACAGTTTGTCCTTTCGAAACCGTTCCTCTATTAATTGTTACAAATTCACGGATTGTGGTATTATCACCAATTATAGCAAGAGTTTCCTCCCCATTAAATTTCAAATCCTGAGGAATTCCCGATATAACAGCTCCTGAGTGAATCTTACAATTCTTTCCTATTCGGGCTCCGGAGAGAATGGTGGCATTGGAAGCAATGCTTGTATTATCCCCAATTACCACATTTTTATCGATTGTCACGAAAGGTCCGATTTCAACATTCTGACCTATAACGGCCTCTGGATGAATCACGGAATACGGATGATGCATAGTTTAACTTATTTGTTCTTTATTATTTGAGCCATGAACTCCGCCTCTGCTACTATTTTGTCTCCAACGATCGCATAGCCCTTCATATTGGCGCAACCTCTACGGATATCTCCCATCAAAGAAAGGACAAAAATCAATGTGTCACCCGGAACAACCTTCTGTCTGAATTTCACATTATCTATCTTCATGAAATAGGTAGAATAACGTTCCGGTTCGTCAACGGTGCTAAGAACAAGCAATCCCCCAGTCTGTGCCATCGCTTCAACAAGCAACACCCCCGGAAAAACGGGCTCGGTTGGGAAGTGTCCTTGGAACATGGGCTCGTTCATCGTCACATTCTTCACCCCTACAATCGATCTCTCCTTACGTTCAATAATCTTATCTACCATCAAGAATGGGTATCGGTGAGGCAACATCGAACGAATTTGATTAATATCAAGCAACGGAGGAGTAGCCGGATCATACTTTGGTGCTTGCACCTCAGTATTCTTCATCTCTTTGCGAATCAATCGAGCTGCCTTATTATTTACTTTATGTCCCGGTTTAGCAGCGATTATCCGACATTTGATAAACTTTCCGATCAGCGCGAAATCACCCAACACATCAAGCAATTTGTGGCGAGCCGGCTCATTGGAATAGAGTAACGGTTTTGAATTGAGTATTCCCAACTGATCAACCTTAATTGAAGGAACATTCATCAATGTTGTCAAACGGTCCACCTCGGTCTGAGGAAGTGGCTGATCGTAAATTACAATTGCATTGTTTAAATCACCCCCCTTAATGAGGTTATTCTTCAGCAACAACTCTATTTCGCGGACAAAAACAAAGGTCCGACATGGAGCAACTTCTGTTCCAAAAGAAGCAAATGACTTCAGCGTGGCAAATTGGTTTGACAATACCGGTGAATCATACTCGATATGAACATCTACGCAAAAGTCATCATCAGGTAAAATGGTTAAACAAGCTCCTGTTTCAGGATCTTCAAATTCTATTTTTTTCTTAATCAGAAAATATTCACGCTCAGCGTCCTGTTCCTCGACTCCTACTCGAGATATTTCATCATAATATATAATCGAACTTCCATCAAAAATAGGAAATTCGGGAGCATTCACCTCAATTAGGCAGTTATCTATTTCATGAGCATAAAGAGCCGCTAAAGCATGCTCGACTGTACTTACCTGTACATCTCCCTTTTTCAATACTGTGCCACGTTCGGTTTGTCCAACTATATCTGCTACCGCTTCAATAGTAGGTGCACCTTCCATATCCACTCTGGAAATACGGTAACCGTGATTAACAGGCGCCGGCTTAAAGGTAATTTCAATATCCAAGCCCGTATGAAGGCCTTTCCCTTTCAGAGAAAAACTCTCTTTGAGTGTCTGTTGTTTAACCATATAGTGTTTATATATATTCTGAGTTTTACATGTCGAAAGTTGGATTGTTCAACACAAACTTACGCTTTATCTTGCGCTTTCAACCGTTCAACCTCTTTTTTCAACTCCATCAATGTATTGTATATTTCAGGAAGGCGTTTATGGTAGCCGTTCAATCGAAGCGCTTGTCTGACAGGAAGGGCGGGATATCCAAATATCATTTGGTTATCCTCTACATTGTTAGGTACGCCTGATTGCGCTCCAATCTGCACCTTGTCTCCTATTATGATATGACCGGCAAGTCCTACCTGTCCGGCTAAAATGCAACTTTTACCTACTTTAGTCGATCCGGCAATTCCACATTGAGCTGCCATTACTGTATTATCTCCAATTTCCACATTGTGAGCAATCTGAACTAAGTTATCCAATTTCACTCCCTTACCAATACGAGTAGATCCCATGGTAGCTCGGTCGATTGTTGTATTCGCCCCTATTTCCACCTCATCCTCCAAGATTACATTCCCTAACTGAGGAATCTTCTTGTATTCTCCTCCCTCTTCGGAAGCAAATCCAAATCCATCGGCACCAATGATCGCACCGCTGTGAATAATGCAATTATTCCCAATTACACACGAATGATACACCACCACTCCGGGATATATGATTACATTCTCACCCACCTCAACATTTTCACCAATAAAGGCTTGTGGATATATCTGAGTTCCTTTTCCAATCTTGGCATTTTGCTCTATTACCGCATAATGTCCGATGTAGCAATCATCTTCCACTTTCGCCAACGGATCAACAACAGCCAGGTCACTGATTCCCTTCCGTTTGGGAGTCGATTGCTCAACCATCCTTAACAACTGGGCAACAGCCGAATAAGCACTCTTAACACGTACTAAGGTAGCAGAAATAGGATGTTGCGGTTGAAAGTCCGCATCCACCAAAACAACGCTGGACTGCGTTGTATAAATATATTGTTCATATTTCGGGTTCCCCAAAAAACTCAAATATCCGGGCTTTCCCTCTTCTATTTTAGCAAAGTCCGAAACCACGACTGTTTCATCCCCTTCAACTGTTCCATTTACAAGATCGGCTAACTGCTTGGCGCTTACTTTCATATATTGTTGATTCAATGCGGCAACTGAGTACCATACATACAATTAGGGTGCAAATTACGTACTTTTTTTTCATTTATACCACCATTCTACGGCTATTTCTTTCATATTGGGGATAATTACTAATTTTCCTGCTCATTTATTTAGATTCTGGACACTCAAAAATATCTTAAAAGACAGTTAGTTAAAAAAATAAATCAATACTTCATGGCAATACAATACTCTTCGATTGGGTTGTGTGAGCTGAAAACAAACCTAATGCTCCATTGGATATATTATTAGGAGGATTGCTCGGTGTAGTTCCCCCTCCAGGCCCATTGTTCCCGATAAGGGCCAAGGTGGTATAAAACAGGGAAACACTTTTGTCGATACATTGCATTTCTATATCTACTAGAGTGCCTGATTTTAATTTTAGGTCTGTATCATCGACCTCTAACTTCAAGGTATTTACCTGTCCGTTGTTTATCTCATCATTCAGTACTAGGTGCTGATTAACGAGTTTACTATCCACAGACAATACGAACCTGTAATTATTTCCTTTTTCAATAGGATTTTTATATACTGGGATTAAGTTGTATTCGATTTCACCGGCAAAAGAAATTTCTTCTACTTTAATTGAATCAAATACGACAAGCTTTGGCATAGTACTTTGAGCTGTATAGGATTGATCTCCAATCTCTATATTCAATGTATATGTTCTGCCTTCCTCTCCGATTATTGTAGTAGTACGATAAATACCATTTCCGATAGGAATAAGAATGTCTCTATTCCCAGCATCATCACTTATAACTACTACCGCTGTATCAACTGTAATATAGGGGTCTATTTCGGTCAAACTCTTGGATTTTGTAATTTTAACATAATACGGTCCTGTTAAATTGGTAATATTTCCATCGATAACAATCCGGGATTGATTATTCTTATAATCTATATCAACAATCTTTTCACAACCTGAGAATAGTATAGCAGCAATCATCAATATGCTTAAAAAAAACTTTCTTTTCATGACTCATTTTTATTATTTATTCGTAGTTTATATGGATACGTAATACACTTAGAAGAACTGGATATTCATTCCATATTATGATATCTAGTTAGCGGATTTTTATCAAAATTTCACTATAGCTTAAAACTTAAAGTTATAGGTTATACTAGGTATCCATTTGAATAATGAGGTTTGTACAGCATCGATCTTTTGGGGATTATCTTTGCTTTCTTTAAAAACAATACTGTAAGGATTCTCCCGTCCATAGACATTGGAAATTCCGAAAGTCCAGGAACTATGATATCTCCCTTTCGAGGGTATTTCATAGGTAGCGCTAAGATCTAATCGATGAGTTGCAGGCATTCTATCGGCATTACGACTACCATATTGATAAACGGTCATGCCATTCAATACATATTTTCCTGTAGGAAATGTAACAGCGTTTCCTGTAGAATATATAAATGATCCCGAAATTGTCCATCGTGGAGTAAGAGTATAGATACCTACAATTGATAAGTCATGGGTGCGATCCTGTTTGGCATTGTACCACTCGTTATTGTTTATCCCACTTATATTTCTCTCTGTTTTAGAAAGGGTGTAACCAATCCATCCAGTCAATCTTCCTTTATTTTTTTTTGCCATGATCTCTAGTCCGTAGGCTCTTCCCTCGCCAAAAAGCAATTCACTTTCAATATCCGGAACAGTATTAATATCAGCACCATTTCTGAAATCAACCTGATTTTGCATGTATTTATAATACGCTTCGACATTTACTTCAAACATATTGTCTTTAAAGTTCTTTGCAAAGCCGATACTTATCTGATCTGCAATCTCAGGTTTAATATTATAACTATTTCCAATCCACTGATCTGTAGGACTACCTCCGGTGGAATTGCTCATTAAATGTAGGTTCTGCGTATTTCTAGCGTAACCAATCTTAAAACTCATTGTGTTGTTTAGACGGTAGTTCATTGATATTCTTGGTTCCAGATTATAATAAGTCTTACCAATCTCTCCCTTATCCAGTATTATGGACTCTACAAGTTTACCGCTGTCATAAAGATTATATGTATCACCTCCTAAAATATTATAAAATGAAAAACGTAATCCGTATTCAAGGTTTATTTTATCAGAGGCCTTGAATGAATTGCTAAAGTAAATAGCATTCTCTAATCCATTACGGCTCTTTTTTGCCGTTATAATATCCTTCCCTTCTGCTTTAGTAGGAGTAATTGTGTGATGTATCACATTAAACCCAAAACGCATACTGTTTCTAGAATTCGGATAATATGAGAAATCCTGTTTAAGGTTCAGATCCCTTATTTGGGAATTAAAGTTTATTCCACTCCCATCGCTTTTGATACCCACGCTAAAATCGTAGTTGCTGTAAATAAAAGAAGTATTAGAGAAAAGTTTGTTACTTAAAAGACTATTCCATCGCAACGTGGCTGTTGTATTTCCCCAATCACTCCCAAACACATGGGATACTCCCAACACATCCTCTCCTAAATATCCCGAAATAAAAACCTTGTTTCTATCGTTGATGGAAATATTTGCTTTTGCATTCAAATCGTAGAAATATAGCTTTACATCTTTAAAATCTGACAAAAGTTTTGCAAAAAGATCGGCATAAGTCCGCCTTCCCGAAACGATAAACGATGATTTCTCCTTTTGTATTGGACCTTCAAGGGTCAACCTGCTGCTTATCAAACCTATTCCTCCACTTGCCTCATACGTTTTATTATTCCCTTCCTTCATCTTAATATCCATAACAGACGAAAGTCGACCTCCAAATTGTGCAGGACTGTTACCCTTAATCATAGTAACATCTTTGATGGCATCGCTATTAAAGGTACTGAATATCCCTAATAAATGGGATGCATTATAAACCGGAGCTTCATCCAATAGTATCAGATTCTGATCGGTAGCTCCTCCTCGAACAGAGAAACCATTATTCCCCTCGCCATTTGATTTTACTCCTGGCATTAATTGAATGGTTTTTACCAAATCTTTCTCCCCAAATAACACCGGGATTTTTGTTGCTGTCTTCATATTTAGCACCTCTGTCCCCATTGTCGCATTGATGAGGTTATCATCCTCGCTCTTGGACGTTACAACAACCTCACTCAAACTGATTCCATCAGCCAGATCAATATTAATCGTAATACTGGAATTCAATTCTACTTGAATAGACTTTTGCTCATATCCGATATATGAGATACACAACGTATGCTTACCTTGAGGAATTGAAAGTGAATAAAATCCATACTCATTGGTGATCGCTCCCATGCTTGGATTATCCTGAACCACCACATTTGCGCCTATAAGTGTTTCTCCGGAGGATTTATCTTTCACGGTTCCACTTATTGTGTACTTCGATTGCGCTATCACCAGTGTCGCACTAAACAGAAAGAGGAGATTAATTACTATTTTCTTACACATAAGATGAATTATAACTTTGGTTTCACATAATAAAAAAGCATCGCGAATCATTTTACGATCACGATGCAAATATGATATCAAAAAGAAACCCGTAGAAATTTTTGAGAAGAACGAAAAGATTTAAGCGATAAATGATGAGAACGAGATTTATAAGACTACGTTTAGAGCCCGAAAACTATGGGGATTATTCATTTTACAGTGAATAACGATTGTAAAACTCGTCAGCATATGTTCTTCCTATTGGAAATTCTTTGTCTCCAATAAAGATAGTTCCTCCCCTTACCGCTTCAATCTTTCTAAATGGCAGTATAAAACTACGATGGACTCGAATAAATTCTCTATCATCCAACTTCTCCATTATATCTTTCATGGTCATCCGTGAAACAATCGTTTTCCGATCCCTAATATATATCTTAACATAATCGGCCAATCCTTCGATAAATAAAATATCTTCCAATGGAATCTTCACCAAACAAAAATCAGCTCTAACAAAAATACAATTATCTGCATTCAATCTATTATTATTTAGGTAATGATGCCAAAAATGGTTGGTGAAGTTCTTGAAAATAGTTTGTAACTTCAAGGCGAAACTAAAGAGGAGATGAGCTCTGCTGGAGAGCAACTCATTAGCAATAGGTTTCAGAA
>JBKEBB010000234.1:0-1607 GCA_047972845.1 Bacteroidales bacterium | reverse complement strand
AAGTTAAATGATTTGATCTCCATTATTATGCAATGAAAATATCATTAAGTTATATCCCTCTGCCTCTCCCTTTCTTCAGTTTCGGAATAACAATCTGCTTTTTGACTTCGGTTTTCTTCTCTTGTGGCAACCGTGGGTCGCTCCACGATTCCTTATATTCAGTATCCGATTTGTTGGTCTTCCAAAGAAACGGATAAGCAAACCCACCACCATACCATTTTACCTTAGCCTTTGCAATAAAGCCATTTTCTACAAGTATTTTATCTCGGATACGCATTTCGTACTTCCCATATTTGATAAAATCATCCGGATTTTTGCTACTGAAAAAGACCTTATCCTTTTCATCATTTAGGAATACATAAGCCGACAACCTCTGGTTACTATCTTTCTGCATCATATTTTCCAGATAGACAAAGCCTCCCTCTTGTAATGTCAGCCATTGCTCCGATGACAATTCCACCCCTCTGATCGACGGGTTTTTCGGTTGAGATTTAGCTTCTTTCCTTGCTTTATTATCCGCTTCCTGTTTAGCTTTCAGTTCTGCCTGTTCTCTCAATTGTTCCTTTAATCCTCGTTTTTTTGCTTCCTCGACATTCCAGTCAAATGCCTTTTTGAGATTCCCGAAGCTAAATTTTCTATCAACCTCAGAGCCTTTAAAACACACGTTATCATATCGGAACGATACACCCTCAATCTCTTTGGTTGTCCGCTTTAGTTTATATTCTAGCTCAATCCCGAACTTTTGAAGAGCAAATCGTAAATCAGCCGGATGTCTGCAATCAGGTAAAACCGATTTTATGGCGTCATAAATATAGTATTTTACCCTATCCGGATTGTTGAGTTTCTCTCGTTTGACATTGTCTTTTCCCTTGCCATAAGTCAGATTGTGTTTGTCTTTTAGTTTCTTACAAACCCGAACATTTCGTTTGTAATCGTTGTTGACAGAGATCAATTTCAAATTATTATCAATACGGTTGTACACAATATGCAGGTGGTCATTGTCGGTATTGTGATGCTGGACAATGATATATTGAGTATTCTTAATACCCATTTCCTGCATATATTCTTTGGCTAATTGCACCATAAAATCATCAGTCATCCTGTGTTTGTCTTCGGGAGCAAAGGATATAGGAATATGCCCGACAGGCTGTACTATTTCCTTTCTACCTGAGCGTTGCATGGAGAAACTGCGGATTATACTTTGGGTACTATCCGCAAATACGCCTTCGGCTTCAAGCAACTCGTCTGTGTAGTTCATCACATAATTGACACAGCCCTTAAATGACTTTCCCTTGATATTTTTAGCGATCATCCAATAATTGTTTAAAATATTCAACCATTCCCATCGTTTCTGAATAGACATCTCTAAACCCTGCTATATTAGCTCGTTTTGCAATCTGATTCAGGTTATTTGCCATACCAGCCAATTGACGGATTAGGTCTAGTTCTTCCAACGTAAAGCGAGATTTGACACTGCCTTTCAGGGTTAGTTCCCTCGCATATTCGGTTGGAGTCATGCCCAAATTCTCTGCTTTTTGTTTCACGGAATTATAATCTTTGAGTGTCAATTTCAGATTGATTGGGATAGAGAGTTTCTTTTTTCCTTT
>JBKEBB010000137.1:0-2380 GCA_047972845.1 Bacteroidales bacterium | reverse complement strand
GTTGTTCCTTGATCGATTGATAAAATATACTTCATGGGTTAATATGGTACTATAATTCGTTAGGTTACTTGTGTTTTACGTTTTCAAACCTTCTCCTGTTTTTTTCAAGAGATTTTATATTCAATTATCCGAGCAGGTATGATGATGCGATGGATCTAAATTCGTTTAGTTGTTCGCTTTGCCATTCATCTGATTTTCCCAACTCTTTTGCCAATATTTCGGCCACGATGGGAGCAGCTTCTATGGCTGCACGAGCGTCCAGGAATAGTAAACGCATACGACGAGCTAACACATCTTCCACTGTCATCGCCATTTCGTTACGAACTACCCAAACAACCTCACCAACCGTATGACCATAGTTCGGATGCAAGAGTTTAGCCATTTCAGGATTTGAATTTATCAATTGTTCAATAGCCGCTATGTCTGATCCATATACATAAATCGGATTATTGTAGTCGGGATTCGTTTTTGCTCCATGAATAAGATGCCTTTTTGTTACGCACTCCTTTTTGGGGAGTTGAGGAAAGTGTTTCAGCGCAACGTTAATAGTGTCTTGAGCCATCTTTCTATAGGTGGTCCATTTCCCTCCAATGATACTGATCAGACCTGATTTATCACACATTACTTTGTGACTTCGAGAAATCTCTTTGGTCTTTTTACCTTCACCCTTGGGTGCAGCCAATGGACGTAATCCCGCAAATACTGATTGTACATCCGACCGTTTTGGTGGCTTCGAAAGATAGTTTCCGGCAGTTGCCAGAATGAAATCAATCTCTTCTTCCAAAGCTTTTGGTTCAAGCGAATGGTTTTCTATTACCGTGTCTGTGGTTCCCACTACAATTTTATCGTGCCATGGAACAGCAAATAGAACACGTCCATCTGATGTTTTCGGAATCATCAATGCGGTATCCCCTTCGATAAAAGATCTATCCAGAATGCAATGCACACCTTGACTTGGTTTGATGGTCAGCGGTTGTCCCGGCTTATCCATTTGGTGTATATCGTCAGCAAATACTCCCGCGGCATTTACCACAACAGTTGCCATCACCTCTCTGGTTCTTCCCGTTAATTGATCGCAAATGCGTACTCCCGCAATTTTATTGTTGATTTTAATTAGGCCGATTACTTTCGTATAATTGGCAACAATTGCCCCTGCTTCGATCGCTGTTTGAGCTAAATTGATCGCCAAACGTGAATCGTCAAACTGCCCATCGTGATAGATCACCCCTCCACTTAATCCTTTTTGTTTGAGGGGAGGAATCAGACGAAGCGCCTTTTTCTTAGTAATAAAGGCCGATCTTCCCAAACTAAGTCGTCCGGCTAATAGGTCATACATGGTTAGTCCGATAGTGTACATCGCACTTTCGTACCAACGGTAGCAGGGAATCAAAAATTTCTGATTTTTAAATATATGAGGGGCATTCCGTGCAATCAAGCCTCTTTCGTAGAGTGCTTCGAGGACCAGAGCAATGTCTCCTTTTTCAAGATATCTGACGCCTCCGTGTACCAATTTAGTACTTCGGCTTGAAGTTCCTTTCGCGAAATCGTGTTGTTCAAAAAGAGCGACGCTATATCCTCTTGTGGCTGCATCAACTGCAATGCCTAAACCGGTGGCTCCACCTCCAATAATGACAAAATCAAATGGATCGGTGATCGACTCCAGTTTCCTATATTGAGAATCTCTATTCATGGTGATAGAAGATTAAGGTTATGATTAATCGTACAAATATATAATAATAATTTTATCTATCAATGACTTGTATTTACAACCTTTCACTCTGATTGTTGCTATTTATTCATCCATAAACGTCTATCAAAACATTGGTATTATACCTTTTGATTTGAGATGTGAAGAGTATAAAATTCACCAATTAGTTATTGGTTGATTTAACAACAACAGAGAAGAATCGATATTCCGTCTTTTGAGTGAGGTATGCCGAAACGTTAGCTGTTTTCCTGACAAATAGGACAATAATATACCGATCCTCCCATAGAAGACTCTTTAATGATGGTTCCGCCACATCTGGGACATGGATTATTATACGTGTTCTTAGATAATATTGTTTTATATCCGCCTCGTTGACCGAAAATGTCACTTTCCGTGTCTCTTCCTCCTTGTAGAGTCATATCGGCTAAAGTTGATTTAAGCGAGTGGAATAATCGCTCTTTTTCGATTTCGTTAAGAGTCTTGATTCTTCTTTTCGGATGAATGTGGGCATTGAACAATATGTCTTGAAGCACTCCGTTTCCAACACCTGGGATTCGTTGTTCAGTGGCCAGAAGAGCTTTGATTGGGATATTTCTTTTTTCTGAAGTTATAAATTTATTGAAGCACTCTTCTGTGTATTCATCTTCCAACGGAGATATGCTTTCCAAGCTA
>JBKEBB010000088.1:0-9328 GCA_047972845.1 Bacteroidales bacterium | reverse complement strand
GGCTAAAGAGTTAAACATTCCAATTATAGCTCTTTCGCAGTTGAATCGTAGTGTGGAGAGCCGTGAAGGGAAGCGCCCTCAACTATCCGACCTTCGTGAATCGGGATCCATTGAGCAGGATGCCGATATGGTTTGTTTTATCCACAGACCCGAATACTATAAAATAACTGAGGATGAACAGGGGCGATCTACCATTGGTATTGCCGAGATTCTTGTAACCAAACACCGTAATGGTGCGACGGGTGATGTGCGTCTTCGTTTTAGAAATGAGTTTGCTAAGTTTCAAAACGAGACAGATCCTGAATTTTACACTCAGCCCACCTCATCTAAATTACTGGGATCACGTATGAATGAAGATGTTGTTGCTCATGGCGACCCCCTCAGTAGTAGAGTCGAAGAAACTTTCCTGAGTAGCAGATCTTCAGATAATCCCCCATTTTAATTTATAGGACAGAGATTTCTCACATGTATTCAATGTTCAACCGTAGCTAACTATAAATAATCGTATGAAACGGGTCGTCTATATATTCCTTATTGCTCTTGGTGTGATTATAATTGGACTGTCTGTTTTTGCATATTCCAATTTGCGTGATCGATATTCGGGTTATAAGGTTGATATTACACTCGTCTCCCCGTCAAATCCAACATTGGGTGTTGGAGTGGCAAAGGAAAATATCACTCCAAATGTTCCGGATAGGTGGACGGATAATGATCTCAACGCTACATATCAACCTGAAAAGGGAGATATGTACGAGGATCTCAACCATGACGGAGTATTCAACTCGGTGTGGATGGCGGGATTTTCTACCGGAAGAGCTGCTAATGGGATACATGATTCGCTTTGGGCGCGTACGATTGTACTGGATGACGGGAAAAACAGAATAGCACTGACTTCCATTGATGCTATTGGTTTCTATAATACAGATGTGATTGATGTTCGCCAGTTAATTCCGGAAGAAAGCCGTATTGACTATTTGGTTGTCAGCTCAACTCATTCTCATGAAGTGCCCGACTTGATGGGGTTGTGGGGCGAGAGAGACCTAAAAAGCGGTGTTGATCCGCAATACAAAGAGTTGGTTAAAAGAAAGATTGCCGCTTCAGTCGTAGCAGCGAGCAAGAATCTCCGACCTGCACGATTATTGTTCGCGGAGAATCATACGCACGGTGATGCCATTGTAAAGGATACTCGTGAACCTCAATTAAAGGACTCAGGGATCAGAGTAATGCAAGCAGTCAGTGAGATTGATCAATCTGTCATTGCTACGGTTGTCTCCATGGGAAATCATCCCGAAACGATATGGAGTTCGAATCTACTTATCTCATCTGATTTTCCACACTATTTACGAGAAGCACTTGAAGAGAACTACGGTGGTATGGGAATCTATGTACAGGGTTGTTTGGGTGGACTTATGTGTACTCACCCCTCATTTGCGGTGGTCCATCCTGTTTCGGGTGATACTCTCCAAGAGGTATCTTGGCAAAAGGTGGAAGCAGTGGGACGGACTATTGCCAATGGAGCCATTGAGGCATTGAAAAATCCGGTTGAAGTGACGAATGTGGGAATCAATCTGAGAGCAAGAACCATTCGTTTCCGGTTGGATAATGACCTCTTCTTAGCGGCCGCTGCAATGGGAATATTTAAGACTGGGATGAGCGGATGGCGTACAATCCGTTCAGAAATTACCGCATGGACAATAGGACCTGCTACCTTTGCCACTGTTCCCGGTGAACTCTACCCTGAGATTGCCAACGGAGGAGTGGATAGTCCACTCAGTGGAGATTTCTCGCTCGCTCAAGCAATAGAATCACCTTCGATTCGCTCGCAGATGAATTCGCCCTTTACGTTCGTTTTCGGATTGGCCAACGATGAGATCGGATATATCATACCAAAGAGCCAATGGGATGTGAAGGCTCCATTTGCTTATAGAAAAGAGAAAGCACAATATGGAGAAATTAATTCTCTGGGGCCTGAAACTGCTCCAACTCTTTATCATGGTTTAAGTGAGTTGTTGAGAGAACTCAACGAACTTCGAACTCCTTAAAAGAGCTATTTTGAACCTAAATAGAGAAAGATCATTCCTATTACTACCAATATCAAATCAAACGCCTTTCTTTTCAAATTTTTCTCGCCAAAGAGGAATGCTCCCGCGAAGAACGTTATTATCACTCCGCTTCTGCGAATCATCGATACAACGGAAACCAATGCTTTTTCGTCAGACAGGGCGTAAAAATAGACAAAATCGGATGCGGAAAGGAAGATTGAAATAAGAACGATTGACCATCGCCATTTGAACGGTGTTGATCGACTGCGTTGCGGATACCACAGAAAAGCCAATATCAGTCCCATAATTACCAATTGGTAGAAGTTGTAATATACCTGCACAACGATGGCGGATAGTGAAGTCATCAGGTATTTGTCATACAACGAGCTGATGGCTCCCATTACAACAGACAATACAATGAATACGATCCACTTATTGTGTTTGAAATGAATCCCCTCTTTTTCTCCCGCTTTAGAAAGTAGATAAAATGAAAGAATCGCGAAGATTACCCCTGCCCATTGGTAGAGATTCAATCGATCTTGGAATATAATCAATGCGCCAACTAGTACCATGACCGGTTGCGTGGCTTTTATAGGTGAAGTGATGGTGATGGGAAGATGTTTCATGGTAAAATAGGCCAGTAGCCATGAAGAGAGAACTATAACAGCTTTCAGTAAGGTTTGCAGGTGCGTTGCAATTCCCTCAAAGGTAAGTAAGAATGGTGTATTCGCTAAGCTTTCCGGAGATAACCATGACAGGATCATCAACGGACTGAAGAGAAGTGAATTGAAGAGTGTAGTTAAGAACAATACAGGAATGACCGCATTGCTATTCAAGGAATTTTTCTTCGCGACATCATAAAATCCCAAAAGGAAAGCCGATAAAAGAGCCAGACTAAACCACATATCTTTTTAATAACTAACAGTTTCTCTCAATTAATTAACAGAGAGCATTGTTTGTTTGAAGGTGCAAAGGTACTGCTTTTTGGAGTTACTATGATAAAATGGCTACCTTTGTGCATTCAAAATTTACATTCAATGAATCAGCTTCCCCCTTTGCTCACTCGGAATTATTTACTTGCTTTCGTGGGCAACTTTCTCCTCTTTTTCTCTTTTTATCTGCTGTTGCCGTTATTGCCCATCTACTTGTTGGATGTCTATTCTGCGGATAAAACTCAAGTGGGAGTAGTTTTATCCATATATACCCTTTCAGCTCTTTGTGTTCGTCCGTTTGCGGGATTTCTTGTCGATTATTTTCAACGAAAGCCACTCTTATTACTCACCTATATTCTTTTTGTAGGATCTTTTGTAGGTTATTTGGTGGCCGGAACGCTTCTCATGTTTGCTGTTATCAGAGCAATACACGGAGTTTCTTTTGGGTTGGTCACTACATCACAATCAACCGTTGTGATTGATGTGATTCATCCCGACCGTAGAAACGAAGGGATAGGGTATTATGGAATATCAACAAACATATCTATGGCCATCAGCCCGATGCTATCAATGTTCTTATTCGAGAAATATGATAGTTATGATCTGGTTTTTATGGTTGCTATAGCCATTGGATTGGTAGGGCTATTGGTAGTTTCTATGCTACACCTAAAACCTCGTGAGCAGGTTGTACACACCCCTATTTCACTCGATCGATTTGTGGTGAAAGGTGGATTCGGATACATGTTTTCGCTTATTCTTATGTCTTTCGGATATGGATCGGTGATGTCATATGTGGCAGTCTATGCCATTCAGGAGATAGGACTTACTTCGGGAACCGGCTTTTACTTTCTGGGTGGTGCCATTGGATTGATCTTGTCTCGTTTCGCTTCATCACGAGCAATGCGGGATGGCCGATTGACCTATTTGATTACCGTAGGAGCCATTGTGGCCTTTGCCGGAATATCCGTGTTGACTTTCTTTAAAAATATGCCTTGCTTCTACCTTTCATCCGTGTTGTTTGGTTTTGGATACGGGTTCATTGGTCCGCCGATGCAAGCCATATTTGTTGGAATGGTTCCCCATAATCGACGTGGAACCGCCAACTCTACCTATTTTACCTCCTTCGATTTGGGATTGGGAATGGGAGTATTGGTAGGAGGTAAAATAACCTCAATCAGTAATTACACCATGACGTACGTTGTCTCTATTCTATTGTTGTTGATTGGTATTGCCTTCTTCCGATTGGTTATTCGTTCGGCACGAAAAAAATCAGAGCAGGTCTGAAATGAATATTTTTCAAGCCTTAATTCTATTTAATCGAGAATAAAGCGTCTCATTTTCATGGCTTAATTGTTATCTTTGCACCATAAACATGTAGTAGATGAATAGAAATAGCTATATAAAAGCCTTCTGTATATTGTTTTTTCTGACCATATCATTTGTGATCGAGGCTCAGACCGGTTTCCCTAAGGTAGTGCGGGATGGTCGTGAATATATTCAATACAAAGTACCCAAAGGAGAGGGAATGTATGCCATATGCAAGAAGTTCAACGTTAAATACGAAGACGTTGCTACTATCAATCCCGATGTTCGTAATGGGTTGAAGGTTGGTCAGCAACTATTAATTCCCATACAACAAGAAAACGGAACGAAATCATCCACTCCTTCGGTAGGACAATACGAAGAGAACGATTTCTTTTACCATACGGTCGAGCAGGGCGAAACCCTCTACTCAATCGCCCGTTCCTACGGTGTGGAGGTATCGGCTATTACTAAATTGAATCCCGGAAGTGCCGAAGGAATCAAAATTGGTCTTATGTTGAAGGTTCCTCAAGTATCGCAACTCCCTTCTTCATCGCTCGTTAATAAAAGCGATTTGTATCGCTTTCACACCATTTCACCCAAAGAGACTCCCTATTCAGTTTCTCGGAAATACGGCATCTCCATTCAACGTCTATTGGATGAGAATCCTGCTCTTACCACTGAAACCTTTTCCATCGGACGTGTAATCCGTATTCCCTATGGCGATATGCCGGATGCGAAAGTGATTGAAGAGCCGGCTGCTCCTGTTCAAGTGAAAAAGGATTCCATCTATGTTGTAAAACGCAGAGAGACTTTGTTTGCTTTATCCAAGAGATTCAATGTCTCGATGAGCGAACTTCTCCGTATCAATCCCGCCCTAAGAGATGGTATTAAAGAGGGAATGAGTGTTCGTATTCCTGTAACAGTGATGGTTAAAACGGTGGAAGATAAGGTGGAAAATGCGGTTGCGCAGGAGTTCTCTCCCGATCTCTCTGAAATAATCAAAGAGGCGACCAAAGCCAAGCCCCAAAACCAGATTCGTGTCGCGCTGTTACTGCCATTCTACGCCAATCGACCCACCCAATCCGATTCTTCCTATCGATTTGTCGAATATTATGAAGGATTCTTGTTGGCCGTCGAACAGTTGAAGTCCGAGGGAGTGTCCGTATCGCTAAATGTTTACGACACAGGAAGTGGACTCTCTGAAATAAACAAAATATTGAATCAATCCGATTTCCAGTCGGTTGATATAATTATTGGTCCGGTTTTCAACGATCAAATAGCTCTGATTGCGGACTACTCCCGACGGAATAAGAAATTGATGGTAATACCGTTTACCTCTCGTAATGACGATATACTCACCAATCCCTACCTCTTCCAGATCAATACTCCTCAATCCTATCTCTTTTCTGAGGTGGCTCAATCGTTTTGCAAACGATACAAAGAGTACAACATCCTTTTCTTGGATAATCCACAGATTAAAACAGACAAGGAGGAGTTTATCTCTTCTGTAAAGAGCGAAATGAATAGGGTAGGACTTACGTTCAAAACCTACAGCACCTCCGTCGATACCCTTCCCAACCTGAAAGATTATATCGTTCCGGGTAAGAAGAATGTGATTATCCCTACATCGGGTTCTACTCAATTCCTCGAATATTTTATGCCTACGTTGAGATTGACCGCCGAATTACAACCTGAGTATGACATCGCTTTGTTCGGATATCCCGAATGGCAGACCTATACAAAAGATTTTATCGAAGCGTTCTATCTGCTCAATACCACCATCTATTCGTCGTTCTTTATCGACAATAAGGACGCCGATTTCAAACAATTCTATCGCCGCTTTGTCACCTCATATTCCAAAGACCTGCGCAATACATTCCCTAAATACGGAGTGTTGGGATATGATTCGGGAATCTATTTCCTTAGGGGACTCCGTAAATGGGGCGATAACTTTGAGTTGAATGCCGAAAAGTTCCCATATACCGGAATTCAAACCGGATTCACGTTCGAACGATTGAATTCGTTTGGTGGCTATATCAATAAGAAAGCCTACTTTGTCCATTTCATGAAAGATTTCCGTATCGAGAAAATAGAAATTAAGAAACAATGAAGTGTCGTTCTCTCTTCCTCCTCTTATTAGTAGCCATCGGTTCAGCAACGGCCAAGGCGCAGTTCCAACCTATCGCCCCCGAAGTATTTTTGGGAGTTTCCGGAGGAGTGACTCTTTCCAATACAGGATTTAGCCCCTCCATTGCTCAGTCTATGAAGATGGGAGCCTCCGGAGGTCTTGTGTTTCGTTACATTGCCGAACGATACGCTGGTCTGATTCTTGAGCTAAACTATTCACAAGCGGGCTGGAAAGATGATTTCAAAGGAGGAATGATCAACGGAGTCCGTCTTAGCTACCAACGCACCCTTTCATACATTGAGTTCCCGGCAATGGCTCATATCTACTTCGGGAAAAGCAATTTCAGATACTTTATCAACTTAGGTCCCAAGATCGGGTATATGATAAGCGAATCCACGGCCTGCAATTTCACTCAGGCCGATAAGATCACCAATCCGAACGGAAGCGGCGACCACTACTTCATGCCTGTTCAAAACCGTTTCGATTACGGATTGACCGGAGGCATGGGATTTGAATTGCGAACCAAAGCGGGTTGTTTCTTGATCGAAGGTCGTTATTATTTCGGACTGGGCGATATATACAACAATGCCACCAAAGATCCTTTTGTTGCCTCTTCCAATCAAGTCATTTCCGCTAATCTCAAATACCTCATTCAAATCAATAAAAAGAGATAATTCCCTCGTTGATTGTTTTTATCTCATTTATTAATGGAGGAAATTCACTATTTCCCGTTCGGAGAATTTCTTTTTTATTCACGCTATACTTAATCTTTTTGATTTTGAATGCTTGAATTCCACTTCAATATGACATAAATAGTCTCAAATATCTGTTTTTTCTTATTGAAAAATAGTTTACCTTTGTCCTCAAGATTACTTTTTACCTTAAATACTTACAATTATGTTGAATAGACGTACTTTTCTTAAGACATCAGGGCTTCTTTTGGCCGGAACAGCGGTTGGTGGTCAACTCCTGACTAGCTGTGCCTCTACACCTAAAGTAACCAAAACAATTGGATTACAACTTTATTCTCTCCGTGGTGATGTGAAGGATAGAGGAATTGCCGAAACAATTAAATCAGTTGCCGAAATGGGATACAAAACCGTGGAAGCTGCCGGTTACAGTGAAGGTAAATTCTACGGTATGGCGCCTGCTGAATTCAAAGCGTTGGTCGAAGCCAATGGGCTTAAATGCACCAGCTCGCATGTTGGAAAAGGGTATGACCCTGAAAAACTCCCTGAAATCATGGAATGGTGGAACCAATGTATCGCTGCTCACAACGAGTTAGGCGTGAAATATGTGGTAATGCCTTCACCTCCTATCAAACTTCAGGACGCTACCGAAGAGCAGTTGATCGCTATGCGTGACTACCTCGAGGATGTTGGTGTTAACTTCAACACCGTTGGTATCCGTTTCGGTTACCACAACCACAAGACAGAGTTCCATCCTTTTGGAGACGCCACTGTGATGGATTGGTTATTGACCAACTCTGATCCTACCCGCTTCACTATGGAGTTGGATGTATATTGGATCGCGCAAGCAGGTCTTGATCCCGTTGCGTTCATCGACAAATGGGCCGATCGCATCGAATTGCTTCATATCAAGGATGAGAAAGAGATCGGCGCGAGTGGTCAGATCGACTTCAAAGCGATCTTCGATAAAGCATACGAAAAAGGAAAAATGCAAGCATTCTTCATCGAGCAGGAAGCATATAGCTTCCCTGAATTGGAAAGCGTGAAGAAAAGCTTTGATTATATCAATCAAGCAGAATACGTTAAATAACGAATAACAACCCAACAGACGCCCGGAGATCACACTCCGGGCGTTTTTTATTAATAGTATAATATGAACCGTTTTACATCACTTATTTTTACTTTAGGGATCGTGGCATCCCTACTTGTCTCTTGTGCAAACCAGCCACAGAGTACTCCATTGGCTCAAAACAACGTTATAGCAGCCGAGATAACAGTGTCAACTCCTCTCGATGCAAAAAAACAGTTGGAGTTAGGTAATCAACGTTTTGTGAAGGATAGTTGTCAGTTCCCACACCACGATCATCTGCGTGTGGAAGGCACCTCAGAAAAGCAAAATCCGTATGCCACAATTGTCGGATGTTCCGACTCGCGTGTGCCTATTGAACTGGTATTCGACCAAGGAATCGGCGATCTGTTTGTTATCCGCACCGCGGGAAATTCGGTAAATGACGATGTAGTACTTGGTAGTATTGACTATTCTGTACTTCATCTGGATGTGAAGTTGGTCGTAATTCTCGGACATGAATCCTGTGGTGGTGTTACCGGTGCCATTGCATCTGCTGAAGACAATCATCATGTCCACGATCACGGACAGGTAGAGCAGCTACTCCAGACCATACGAAACGATGTGAAGGAGTATGTAGGAAAACCCGAACAGGTAGATGAGGCCATCAGATGCAACGTATTCGCTCAGGTTGAACGATTAAAATCGTTGCCGCATCTAAAGAAACGTATTGAAGAGGGAAAATTGGAAATTCTTCCCGCATATTACAACATTCATACCGGAAGCGTCACTTATCTTTGATTTTCGTCGTCTATTTTCCTTTTTTTACCTATTAATCAGTGGGAAAAAGCGCAGTATTAATCGAAAATGTTTTAAATTTGCAACATGAATTAAACTGTACACCGATTAATTCATTATGAAACGAGCATGTTGATCAATTATTTATTCTCCTCAAAGAGATATTTAGTTGATTCATATTTGAGTTACATACTACTATAACACAATAATATATATAATCGTATGAAAAAGTCTTTATTATTCGTTTTCGCAGCTGTGTTGACGCTTTCCTTCGTTTCTTGTAAGCCCAAGCAAAGTGCGTATAAAGCTGCTTATGAGAAAGCACAGGAAAAAGAGGTAACTGAAGAGGTAGTTGAGGAAGCTCCTGT
>JBKEBB010000163.1:0-4201 GCA_047972845.1 Bacteroidales bacterium | reverse complement strand
GATCTATATTTCATAGTTTATTAAAGCATTATATATGTTAGTCGATTTTACAAAATGAATAAAAATATCCTCAATACGTTCGGTTTATTTCGCAGTCTCTTTTTCTCAACTCTCTTTGTACTCTCTCTATTATATTCCTGCAATATTAGTTCCGACTCAACCTCGTTTCCCGATGGTTTGCCAAGAAGCACTCCCGAGAGGGAGGGGATCTCTTCCGAGGGACTGTTGCGGTTTGTGAATGCCGCGGAGGAACAAACCACCGAGTTTCATAGTTTCATGTTGCTCCGCCACGGCAAGGTGGTGGCCGAAGGATGGTGGCACCCCTACAAGCCGGAAATCAATCACCATATGTACTCCGTAAGCAAAACGTTTACATCCGCAGCTATAGGTTTTGCCGTGCAGGAGGGCTTGTTGCGGTTGGAAGATAAGGTGATCTCTTTCTTACCGTATCAACTTCCGGATACGATCTCTTCAAATCTCTCCGCATTGACGATAAGAAATCTGCTGACAATGAGCGCGGGCCAGATTCCTCCTCCCACTTTTCAAATTACCGATCAGAACTGGGTGAAATTATTTCTTTCTACCCCCATCGACACCCTCCCCGGAAGTCGTTTAACCTATAGTTCATACACCACCTATATGCTTTCGGCCATTCTTCACAAAGTGACAGGCAACTCTGTTTTTGAGTACCTCACTCCACGTCTTTTCATTCCCCTTGGCATTACCGATATTCAATGGGAGACAGATCCGGACGGTATTAATTGTGGTGGATGGGGATTACGGATCAAAACCGCTGATTTGGCTAAACTGGGGCAACTTTACATTCAGAAGGGTAAGTGGAATGGAAAGCAGCTGCTTGCTGAGGCGTGGGTCAACGATTCTACCTCTCCTCAAATCTATCAGCAGCCCGATCGTTCACCTGAAGAGCTTCGTGGCAATGAAGGCGCCCAGGGATATGGATATCAGTTGTGGATCTGTTCTCACAATAGCTATCGCATTGACGGTGCATTTGCTCAGATATGTCTTGTGATACCTGAGAAAGATGTGGTGTTCGCGATGACTGCACGCATGTCTAAAGGCGATTTCTGGAAGCCGATATGGAACGAACTCTATCCTTCGCTCTTCGATGAACCGTTGGCCGAAAACAAGGAGGCGTATTCCCGACTGATGGAGAAGCTGACCTCTCTTCATTTAAAGGCCCCTTTCCCCGAAAATGAATCAGAAAAGGGGGATTCAAAGGTGGCAAAATCCTACACACTCGACCCCAATCCTCTGCATCTCTCTCAGATCAACTTCTCCTTCGACTCGGGTGGAAATTGTACGATGGAGATGGTGTCTGATACGGCACGCTATGACTTTAATTTTGGGTTGAATCATTGGATGTATGGAACCACCCAACGTCCCGGTCCCTATTATTATAACCTCCGACGCAATCCTGTTGGAATGGCTCCATTTAACTATACCGGATGGGCGAGTTGGAACAATTCGGGAGAGTTGCTTCTCAATCTTTTCTACTTAACCGATATCCAATCCGAGACCTTCGTTTGTCAGTTTCACGGTGACTCCGTTTCAATTTCTATCACCAATACCGAGTTTGCCAACGATCCTCCCAAAACCCTCACCGGACGAATCAAATAAGTCATGTAAATAGGGTAGGGATGCATATTTGCGTCGGAAATGGTATAATTGAAAAGGAAATCTTAAACAGGAACCACTGATCTCCACAGATGAACGCAGATTGGAAAAGCGGTGAAATGAATTCCTTCTATCATGCAAATTCATCGCTTGGGCGCAATTATGCGCCCCTATTTTTTGTATTTGTCTTTATCCCATTGTAGCGGATTATATTCGATGTAATGGGCGATAAACCGAAGTTCATTGTCGCTACGAATCACATGTTCGTAATAATTGCGTTGCCAAACAGTATATCCGGCATATTTCGACACGGCTGCTTTAAACCCACGTACGATCCGTCCTATGGTAGGGGCGCATATTTGCGCCCGAGGGTCCGGTGGGTCGTGAGAAATCGTACGATCGAGTGATTTGACGAGTTCAATTATGCCATGAATATGGTTGGGCATAATTACGAATTCGTGCAGTCGAACGCCTAAATAGAACAATGGGATTTTTTTCCAACAGGTAGCAGCATATATTCCCAAACTATTGAATTTCATCACGCCTTCATTGATATGACCAAAACAAAACTTCATGTTAATGCAGCAGATTGTTATGAAATAGATTCCCTCCGAAGAATAGTCGTGTTCTTTCCAACGAACGGATCTACGATGGTGGGTTTTAGGATCAAAATTATTCATAGCAGTTGATAATGGAAGTGTTTTTTCCGAATAATTAAATTGCATGTTACCCCAATTCTGACATATTCAATCTCACCTTATTGGATGTATATAATGTCTCACCGAGCAATTATTATTCGGATTTTTTTCGGGCTAAAGGCATTCATATTTTCTTGAATCCATATTCATCCCTTGGGTGCAATTATGCGCCCCTACAATAGGATTAAACCTATTGTGTAAGACGAGCCGTCGGTTTAATTCAAATGAACCGTCGGTTTCCGTAAAAGGTATATTCCTTTTATAGTTGTCCTGTACAGGCGAGTCGGGTGCGGTGTACACCGCAATCTTAAAGGAAGCGGACAGAACTCTGATAAGAGATCGAAGAGTTGATTAATATGAATGTGTCGCTGGACGAATGAAAAGGCAGGGAACTCCAGATATGATAATAAGGATGCGCGATAGTGAATGGAGAATGATCTTTTGGTGTGACCTATTATCTCCCCTTGTTCATAATGGGAGGGTAGAAGGCGTCTTCGATGTGTTCGATTAGGGTTTCGCCTTCGATGGGGCGGATGACGGAGATGAGATCGAAGCGAACATCTCCGTTCCAGTCGTTTTGGCGGATGTAGGAGTCCGTGGCAAGGATGATGTGCCGAATTTTCTTATCATCGACGGCATCGAGCGGATCTACTATGTCATCTTCTTTTCGACTTTTTACCTCTACTATAATCAGTGTGGAGTCTTTCCGGGCAACGATGTCGAGCTCGAGTTTTCCGGCTTTCCAGTTGCGTTGGAGGATGACATATCCCTCGGAGATCAGATGTCTGGAGACAATCTCTTCGCTTTCGTTTCCACGCTGATTATGGTCGGCCATAAAATGTTTGTGATTTTGTGTGTAACAAATGTAGTTTATTTTTACTTTTGCAGGTATGAAAAAGGCCAAGAAAAAGAAAAAATCGGGAAAAGTCAAAAAACAGAAGCGGGTTCCCAGACCTCACAAGATTACTTTTTCGTTGAATGACGACGAAAAGAAGATGTTGATGTGTCATATTCAGCGCAATAACATTTCGAATCGTTCGGCGTTCATTCGTGAGATTTTGATGAGGCAGCTTTGGAACAAGGTGGATACCTTGCAGTTGTCGTTGTTTGATGATTTCACGGTTATATAGAAATGAGTCACCCCGATGAGTTTTATATGAGGCAGGCTCTGATGGAGGCTTCAAGAGCCTTCGACGCTGACGAAATTCCGGTTGGAGCGGTGGTGGTGTGTCGTGGTCGAATTATTGCCCGGGCACATAACCTGACCGAAACATTGAACGACGTAACGGCCCATGCCGAAATGCAGGCTATTACTGCCGCGGCGGCAACGTTGGGTGGAAAATATCTGACCGATTGTACGCTGTACGTCACCCTTGAGCCCTGTATTATGTGTGCGGGTGCGTTGGGGTGGAGTCAGGTGAGTAGAGTGGTGTATGGAGCCTCTGACGACAAGAAAGGATATGGCAAATGGAGCGACTCACCACTTCATCCGAAAACAGAGGTGGTAAGAGGAGTACTCGAGGAGGAGTGCTCGGCTTTATTGAAGCAGTTTTTTAAAAAGAAGAGAAAAGGAAACTCTGCCGAAGGATGACTGCGCTTGGTAAGATAGTAATACCTATAACGGATGGTTGCTCTCCTATTGCAACCCATCTTTCAGAAGTGTAGCGGGGTCTATTTATCTTTGACCTCCGTGTAATCTACATATTCCCCATCAGAATCGGTAAATATTTTTTTGCGTTTGGATCGTTTCATGAATGATCCGAAATCGGACCCTTTGCCCTGATTGTTCCCGGTAAAGGGGTTGCCGGGATTGGTCGCGCGTTTTCCGAAGAAGAGTGCTATCAGAAAGCGAAACAGCCCCAAAAAGA
>JBKEBB010000359.1:0-4533 GCA_047972845.1 Bacteroidales bacterium | reverse complement strand
AGACGTATTACATATACGTACGATGACGGTTGCCAGATTATTTTGGATGGAGATGGATCGGATGTGAATGCACCCTATATTGCAGGTCCAAAAGGCAACTTATACCCGGGCTTTGTGTGCGATGTGCCGGATTGGGAGAGAAAGTTGGCACAGTTTCCGGAGCCGGCACCTCAGGTGATCGATTTCGTAGATGCGGTGCAAAACCGTAAAAAATTCGCGTTGAACGAAGAGAATGGTTTCCGTTCATGTACCATCGTCAATCTGGGATTAATCGCGATGCGATTGAATCGATCCTTGAAGTTTGATCCTGTCAATCTGACATTCATTGACGACGAAGGAGCAAATCGTTTGATTAAACAACCAATGCGTTCTCCTTATATAATGTAACGGATTAGACCATTAATAAACTGATAATACTCATGAATAGACTTACTATATGTGTTTTGGCCATTTCTCTATCCTTGTTTGCCGTGGCGCAAACCGATGGGGGAAGAACCGTGAAAACCAAAGTGGCGGATGCTTTGGCAAAATTGCCTTCAGATAACAAGGCGGAAAATGCCAAATATTTAAAAGATATCGCTTCAACCGGACAAGAGGGAGTGATGATGTTGGCGGAGATGATGAAATCGAATCCGACCAACGATCATACCACAGTTGAATACGCGATAAACGGATTATCGTTTTGGGTGATGCAAAAAGGCAATGAGCAATATCGGCCAGAGGTGGAAAAAGCCTATTGTGCGGCCCTTAATTATGTGGCCGACCCTGAACAAAAAGTATTTTTTATCCGTCAATTACAGAATATATGCGGAAAAGAGGCAGTGCCTACACTCTCGAAATATCTGAGCGATCCCTATCTGGGAGCATTTGCCGCTCGGGCGATTGTTCAATCAGCCTCTGAAGAGGGAAAACAAGCTCTTCGCACAGTACTGCCGCAATCGAGCGGAACGAATCAGCTTGCCATTGTTCAAGCAATTGGCGATATGCACGATGATAAAGCGGAGAGCCTCATTCTCGCGCTTGCTAAATCGACACCCAAAGAGAATGAATCACTGAAGAAGATTTGTCATTTCGGACTTGGACGAGTAGGTTCAAAACTTTCATTGCCATACTTAGCCGCTGAAGCCGTTAAAGTAAATTATGCATCTGACAAAACATTTGCTACCGATGGATATATTCGATTACTAAAACGAATGACTGAAATCGGAGAAGGAAATGAAGCAGAGGTGGAAGCAACTAAACTATTGAACACAGTCTCTTCTTCCACCCTTCCACATATTAAAAGTTCGGCTTTGTTTGTGTTGTATATGGCTCGCAAAGAGAAAGCGGAACCGTTGGTGCTGAACGCCATGCGCGATGGAAGTAGCGAATACAGAGCTGCTGCCCTGAAGATGTTCAAACCATATGCGAACAGTCAGTTCGTCGGTAAATTGGCAGCGATGATACCAACCGTTTCAGACGGAGTGAAAAAGGATATTGTAATATTCCTCGGATCAACCGGATCGGAATCAGTGTTGGGTTCCATTATTCCCTTAATGAAAAGCAATGATAAATCACTCAGGAATGAAGCAATAGCCGCGGTTACTTCCATCGGTGGAGATGAGGCTATCAAAGCATTGCTTGAGTTGATGAAATCGACCGACTCGGATGAGAGTGCCTTGATCAAAACCTCATTGTTGGTAGTGAAAGGTGATTTGTCGTCGGGAATCATGCGTGCGGCTAGACAGTCAAGTCCCGCGGGAATGGTTGCTATTATTGAAGTAATCGGACAACGTGCTTTAGGTGATTATAACTCAACTTTGATTGCTCTTGCACAAGGTCAGAGTCCGGAATTGAAAAAGGCTGCACTGGGAAGTTTGAAGAATGTGGTTTGGGAAAAGGATTTGACCACCCTTTGTCAATTGCTCGAATCGTCAAAAGTAGAGGATTATGACGCGTTACAAACAGCTCTTATCTCAGCCTTGGGCGAACGCTCAACCGCTAAGAAAGTGGCTATTATCACCGAACGTTTGCGTTCATTGCCCCAAGAGAAGCAATATGCCTATTTGGGCGCGTTGGCAAAATTGGGAGATGTGAGTACTCTCTCTCTATTGAAAGATGGGTTTGACAATGGAACACAAGCACAAAAGGAGATTGCTTTCACCGCCCTGGCCAATTGGAATGGAATAGACGCGGCGTATGATCTGTATGATATTTGTAAAGCAGAGCAGACTTATCGCGATAGAGGATTCAGTGCCTATGCGTCACTCATTGCTCGTTCACGGGTAACACCTGAGCAAAAGGTGTTGATGATGCGAAAATTGATGGATATTGCCACGACTGCCGCAGAGAAGAAATCAGTATTGCGAGAGATTGGCCGACAAGGCACATTCGGTGCTCTTTTGTTTGCCGGTAAATATATGGATGATGCGGACTTGAAATTGGATGCGGCGCGGATTGTACGTTCAGCTATCAATGCCGACAAGACTTTGTCGGGAAAGGAGTTTAAAGACCTATTCCAGAAAGCCAACACACTGCTTGCTGCCACTGATGATGATTACCAAAAACAGGAGGCGCAACTCAGATTGGAGCAGATGAACGATGAGGGTGGTTTTGTGACTCTATTCAATGGAAAAGATCTGAGTGGTTGGAAAGGTTTGGTGGCTGATCCGATTCGTCGCTCGAAAATGACAGATGCTGAATTGTCTGCCGCGCAGAAGAAAGCGGATGACTTAATGCGGACAGGATGGACAGCGAAGGATGGTTTGCTCGTATTCAACGGACACGGCGACAACTTGTGTACCGAGAAAAAGTACGGAGACTTTGAAATGTACGTGGATTGGATGATTACCAAGAATGGAGACGCAGGCATCTACTTGCGAGGCACACCCCAAGTACAGATTTGGGACACTGCTCGCTACGACGTAGGAGCGCAAGTCGGTTCGGGAGGATTATATAACAATCAGAAACATCGAAGCACACCGCTTACGTTGGCCGACAATAAGATAGGGGAGTGGAATACCTTCCGAATCATTATGAAGGGTGAACGTGTGACTGTTTATCTGAACGGGGTTTTGGTGGTTGATAATGTTTCAATGGAGAACTACTGGGATCGGAAGCTCCCAATCTTCGAGGAAGAACAGATTGAACTGCAGGCACACGGAACACATGTGGCCTATCGTGATATTTACATCAAAGAGTTACCTCGTCCGAAACGTTTTGAACTTTCGCCCGAAGAGAAGGCCGAAGGATTCAAAATGTTGTTTGACGGAGTGAATATGAATGAATGGATTGGCAATCTCGAAGGATACGTTCCCGAAGATGGCATTTTACAAGTGTATCCGAACCGTGGTAGAGGCAATCTTTACACCAAGGACGAATATGCCGATTTCGTATTCCGTTTTGAATTCAACCTTACTCCGGGAGCCAATAACGGATTGGGAATTCGAGCTCCATTGACAGGTGATGCCGCATACGTGGGCAGCGAACTTCAAATATTGGATAACGACGCTCCCATTTATGCCAACCTTGCTCCTTATCAATACCACGGATCGCTCTATGGAGTAATGCCTTCTAAACGTGGATATCTGAAACCTACCGGCGAATGGAATTATCAGGAGGTGACTGTGAAAGATACCTACATTAAGATCGTCTTGAACGGGACAACTATACTTGAAGGAGATTGGGCTGAGGCAAGTAAGAACGGAACGGCTGATAAACGGGAGCATCCCGGATTGAAAAACCGAAAAGGACATATCGGATTTCTTGGACATGGCGATAAACTGAAGTTCAGAAACATTCGAATAAAGGAGTTGAAGTAAGATTTCAACTCAACAGACCAATGCGTCCGGTAGTACAATGGGTTACTGCCGGACGTTTTTTTGTTTCCACACATGGGTTATTTCCTTTTATTTAGAGAATATGTGCCGTTTCACCCTCTGTTTCTTAAAGAGTACAAAACAGGAACCTTTAGATTGTTTACTTAGTCTGATTCTAAAAAAGAAATGGTATCTTTGTGGAGTAACAATAGATCATATCTTTTGTTACGCATGCAATCTCGCCCCCTATTGCATGGTTTCATTCCTTGTGTCGGGGTAAAGTACAGAAAGCAGCAGGTTGAACGATGTGTAGGTATATCCGAGCGCGTCGCTTTTAATTATGTTCTCTTATCGTCAGAGGATGTTACTATACTCCGCATCGGGGTTATATCTTCCCCAATAAATGAACTTTAGCATTGCTTTCCATGTTGAATGTAATGAAGGCTTTCGAGCTCTTTTTGAAATGACTATAAACGACCGGATAGAGTATTTCTTTCCTCGTTGCGGTACAATAATAAAATTATTCACTATCTTTGAACACAAATATTGGCTATGACTCAGGACGAATTATTGGACAGGGTGAAGGCCGCTCTGACGAAGTACCTCGATGAGAAGGGACACCGTAAAACATCTGAGCGGTATGCTGTATTGGAACATATTTATTCTACAAGCGGACACTTCGACGTAGAATCATTGTTGAAATCAATGACTGCGGAGAACAAGACTAAGATAAGTC
>JBKEBB010000356.1:0-12550 GCA_047972845.1 Bacteroidales bacterium | reverse complement strand
TTCTGAAACCTATTGCTAATGAGTTGCTCTCCAGCAGAGCTCATCTCCTCTTTAGTTTCGCCTTGAAGTTACAAACTATTTTCAAGAACTTCACCAACCATTTTTGGCATCATTACCCTTTTTTTCTTAATGAGGAAGTATTGAGTGTGGTTGATTATATTTATTCACTATTCGGATTGTTTCGCCTGGTCAACAATCAACCCATTTTGTGCTGTAATGGAGTATATGAATTGAATTATTTAAATCTCATCATAATGGAAAACGCTGTCTCTACGGGAACCTTCTCATCCCTATTTCAAATCTCTTGGACTTGGTATGCTTTGTCTGTATTTATCTCGTGCGCTTTCGCGGCATTGTGGTACTGCAAGCTGTTTGCGCGCCAATGGAAAGAGGCGATTCATTTTGATTGTTCTTCAAATGAAGATCCGTATGCTCATTGTTGTTCGTATAACACGTTTTTCGGATTCATAAAGACGATGATTATGCAGGGAGCAGGGATTGCATTACTTGGATTGATGTATTTTGTATTAACCGCCCAATCAATATGGCTTTCTGCCATTGTGGCGGTGTCAATAAGTGGATGGCTGAAGGCTGCCCTACGATTCCAAATAAAGGAATATAGCCGATGGATCATTATCAGTACCATCAATGTCGGATACTTTTTCTTAATGTCAACAATCATGATCTTGTTAGCTTCCCTGTAGTTCATGGATTCGATAATTCCATCATTAAGAGAAAAACTGATCGCTCAAGGCACAGAGGACCGAAAAATATCTTCTGCTCGTTTCTTCAAAACAGATGAGTATATCAAAACGTATGGGGTTGGTATGTCCGAAGTGACTAAGATGGCCAAATCCTATATCAAAGTGATTGCATGTATGGAGAAAGATGACCTTCTTGTGATGTGCGAATCCCTCTGGCAATCACAGTATATTGAAGAGTGTGTGATCGCTTGTATTTGGGCGGAATCCAGGGTTAAAGAGTACAATGTGGAGGATATTGATTGTTTTGAACGTTGGATTGATCTTTATGTGGATAATTGGGCAACCTGCGACACTTTGTGCAACCATACGGTAGGAGAGTTTCTGATGCGCTTTCCTCAGTCTATCCAACGAGTGGCGACGTGGGCATCTTCTGAAAATAGATGGATGCGTAGAGCGGCTTCCGTTTCGTTGATTATTCCCGCTCGAAAGGGTTTTTTCCTTTCCGAGATCTTTCAAATTGCCGATTCACTTTTGATGGATGATGACGATTTAGTGCAAAAAAGGATATGGCTGGATGTTGAAAGCTGCCAGTGAACACAACCCCAGAGTCGTTTTCGAATATCTGATTGCCAGAAGAGGATCGATGCCTCGCACCGCATATCGATACGCCTTGGAGAAGATGCCTCCTGAATGGCGTGCACAGGCCATGAAAAAAGAATAATATTTTAAGAATATACGCACAGTTGGGGCTTTCTATCCTTTTCGTTTTTCTTTTTTATGTATCTTTACCCCAAGTACCCCATTATCAATTCTCTTATACCATTAATCATGAGAAAAACAAAACTGTTTTTTATGTGTCTCGCGACAGCTTTGTTCGTGTCGTGCACAAGTTCAAAATCTCCGGTTGATTATGTGAATCCCAATATGGGAAACATCAGTCACCTCCTTGTACCTACCTATCCCACGGTACACATTCCCAACGGAATGATCCGCATGTATGCCATGCGCGATGGATTTCAGGAAGATCGTATCGGTGGTTTTCCCTTGACTATCGGATCACACCGTTTAGGCGATGTGTTCGCGTTTCAGCCCTACACCGAGGGAGAAGGTCGCCCTGCCATTTTTAGCGGAAGCTATCGTTACGACAATGAAAAGAGTCGTCCCTACGATTACAGTGTGTGGCTTGACGATTACGATGTGACCGTTCGATTCGCACCTGCCGAACGTGCCGCCATTTTTGAGGCTAATTATCAATCAGGCACCGCCTCCCATTTCCGTATCGCAACCGTTGGCGCGGGAGAGATAAGCGTTGATGGAAAAACAATTCAAGGATTTGATACCTTCAGAGGAGTAAAAGTCTATGTATATGGAGAGGTAAACCGTGATCCGGTTAAAACTCAAACCGCGCAACGCAATGCTCCTCTTGCTGACGCGACATCTATTGCAGGCAACCGTGTGGCTGTCGATCTTACATTTGAACCCAAAGAAAATGCTCCTGTGGTGTTTAGATACGGAATATCATTCGTAAGTGCCGATCAAGCCAAACAAAACCTCGGGAAAGAGGTGCGTACTTGGCAGGTGGATGATTTAGCACTAATCGCTAAGAAGAAATGGAACGACGCCCTGAGTAAGATTGAGATCAAATCCGACGACGAAGACATCAAGACCGTATTTTATACCTCTCTATATCGTAGCTATGAGCGTCCGGTAAATATCAACGAATACGGACAATATTTCAGTGGATATGACAATCAAGTACATAAATCAGAATTCGATTTCTATGTGGACGATTGGTGCTGGGACACCTACCTCGCACTTCATCCGCTGCATGTTATCCTCAATAAAGAGATGCAGGAAAATAAAGTGCGCTCTTTTATTGCCATGTATCAACAATCGGGTGCGATGCCCACATTTCCGGTCGTTTCGGGCGATGCACACTTTATGAACGGAAACCACTACGCTCCTGTTATCTGGGATGCTTGGTGCAAAGGATACCGTGATTTCGATCTAAAAACAGCCTTCGAAGGAAGCAAATATACCGCACTCAATCGTACCATGATTCCTTGGATCAAAGGTCCGATATGTGAAACCGACTCCTTCTACCACGCTAACGGATGGTATCCTTCACTTCAACCCGGAGAGTCCGAATACCTCACCAATATCAGCCCGTTCGAAAACCGTCAAGCGGTAACGTTGGCTCTTGCTGCCAGCTATGACGATTGGTGTATTGCTCAAATGGCAAAGGAATTAGGAAATCAGGAAGATTATGAGTTGTTCATGAAACGTTCACTTAATTATCGCAACCATTGGAACAAAGAGACCGGATTCTTCGCCCCGAAAGACAAGGATGGCAACTGGATCGAACCATTTGATCCGATTAAATGTCGTGGTGTAGGTGCCCGTGAATATTTCGCGGAGAACAACGCGTGGACTTACATTTGGGATGTTCACCACAACATTGCTGATCTGGTCGATCTGTTTGGCTCTAAAGAACGTTTTGAAGAGAAACTCGACCGTTTGTTTGTTGAACCGATCCCCGGTAGCCGTTGGAACTACTACTCATATATGCCTGATGCGACAGGTGGAGTAGGTCAGTTTGTTATGGGCAACGAGCCGAGCTTCCATATTCCATATCTCTACATCTATGTGGGATCACCATGGAAAACCCAGAAGCGTGTCCGTTCATTACTCAATATGTGGTTCCGTAACGATTTGATGGGTATTCCCGGAGATGAAGACGGTGGTGGTATGAGCGCGTTTTACGTATTCTCCGCCATGGGATTCTATCCCGTGACTCCCGGTCTTCCGATGTATGTGATCGGAAGTCCCAATCTCGACTATGCGAAGATCGACCTTGGCAATGGTAAGAAGTTTGAGATGGTGGCCACCAATAACTCGGCCGAGAACAAATACATCCAAACGGTTCGTTTCAACGGAAAAGAGTGGAACAAGACATGGTTCACTCACGACGACCTGATGCAGGGAGGAAAAATTGAATTTGTGATGGGCAAATACCCCAACAAGCAGTGGGGAGTAGGAGAGGGTGCCATCCCTCCTTCGTATAAAATGCCCGAAGAATAGAGTTTACGTATAATTGTTACCGAAAAGGAACTGCCTGATTTATCAAGTAGTTCCTTTTTTTGCATATATACCTTTTGTTTCTATAATGCTGCAAATACAGTGCATTTTAGAAATAAAACAATTGATTGGTTTTGTTTTGAGTAATCGATTATTGATTTTATTGCAATGAGTGTTACTATTTGTTGTTCAAAAAAAGTGAAATATATTGCATGATTCGCTTGTTTATTGAATTATAGTTATTACTTTTGTAGCTAATAGGCAAAATATTGCACCATGGAGTTTTATTCAATCATAAAAGTACGTCGAACATTGTTGGGATTAACTCAGCAGGATTTGTCCGACTATACAGGTTTAAGTGTTCGGATTATCAAAAGCATTGAAACCGGCAAAGGGAATCCCTCCGTCGGAACGCTGAATAAGATCGCTGATATTCTTGGATTGGAACTAATGTTGAAAGTAAAGGAGGTTGTTAAATGAGGCAGGCAGAGGTTTATTCAAATGGCATATTGGCTGGCATACTCGTGGAAACAGATAATGGGAAGTATATTTTTACTTATGATGAACTATTTTTGCTCGATGAGAAACAGACGGCTATTAGTTTGACATTGCCAAAGAGTCAGCGAGAATATATATCCGATACTCTATTCCCATTCTTTTATAATATGCTTTCCGAAGGGGCAAATAAAGCGATTCAATGTCAAACCTTACAGATTGACGAAAATGACTTCTTTGGATTGCTATTAGAGACTGCGCATACCGATACTATTGGAGCTATAACAGTACGAAAGATATGAATAAAATAGAGGTTTGCCCCGGCAATCTAACACCCGGATTTGATACATATAGCCCATCAAGTATCAGAAAGTTGTTCAATGGAAAGAAGGTTTCTCCATTATTGGATTTTGATTATGATGCCGATGGTTCTGTTTTGGCTCAAAATGTTAATCAAATGTCTGTTTCTGGAGTGCAAGAGAAGCTCTCAGCAGTTGTTGAGAAGGGAAAGATTCTACTTACACCTTCTGAAATGCAAGGGCAATATATTATCAAACCTGCTCCAACTTACAAACATCTTCGTTTTCGTAATCATATTCCTGCTAATGAGCATTTGACAATGCAAATAGCCAAACAGGTATATAAAATGAATGTTGCCGAAAACGGATTGGTATTCTTTGCTAACGATGAGATTGCATACATTACCAAACGTTTTGATATAAATGCGGAAGGTAGAAAAGTAAAACAGGAAGATTTTTCGTCATTGGCAAAGAAATCATCTCTCACTCACGGTGTGGATTTCAAATACACCGGAAGTTATGAAGATGTGGCACTCCTCCTTAAAGAAAATGTGTCGGTATGGCAGGTTGAGATGAGCAAACTATTTACGCTCATCATTTTCAACTATCTATTTTCCAATGGTGATGCCCATCTAAAAAACTTTTCACTGCAACAGTCCCCCAATGGTGATTATCTCCTTTCTCCCGCGTATGATTTGATGAACACCTCTCTTCACGTAAACGATGAGGATTTTGCTTTGCAAGATGGCTTACTACCTAAAAATGTCCGTTCCGAGATTTATTGTAACAGTGGGCATCCGTGTCAAGACGATTTCATCACATTTGCCGATCGAATAGGGGTATTGGCAAAAAAACGTGATGAAATAATTGCATTCTTCT
This sequence comes from Bacteroidales bacterium, assembly GCA_047972845.1. Classification (GTDB taxonomy): domain Bacteria; phylum Bacteroidota; class Bacteroidia; order Bacteroidales; family JBKEBB01; genus JBKEBB01. The sequence continues at coordinate 7,095 of JBKEBB010000356.1, read as the reverse complement.
CGAAAAAACATCCTCTTATTGATGAACTGATCGACCGCTCTTTCCTCGACGAAAGAACAAAGCGAATGTACAAACAATCATACCAAGAGCGTTTAAGTAGATTCTTGAGAAAGAACAAAATATAGAGGCAACATTCAAGTTGCATTTACAACTTGAATGTTTTATATATTCCAATATTAAAATACGAATATATCTTTTACTTCAAAGGAGCAGTCCTTTTGGTTGAGAGGTATATTCGTTTTGTGTAAAAGGTATATTCCTTTTTATAGGGAAAAAATGAGGGTGAGGAGATAGATTAGATTGAGTAGTCCGGTGAGGGCTAAAACGCGGTTGTAGGCTTTGCCTGTGGTACGTGTGAATAGTCCGAACAGTGCCAACGCGGGGAGAAAGAAAAGAAGAGATAGGGTGTAGCTTGATCCGATGTACAAGAGAATTACTCCGGGCAACAGAATGGTGATCGCATAGTAGAGGATACCGAAGCGGCGACCCAATCGAACAATGATTGTCTTCTTCCCGTTTTTTTTGTCTTGCTCGTAGTCGCGGATGTTGTTGACAGTAAGCACCGCCATGGAGATCAGTCCGCAGCCTGCCCCTGCCAGAAGGGATGTAATGGATAGTTGTCCGGTTTGAAGATAGAAGGTTCCAGCGGTTGCTACGGGTCCGAAATAGGTAAAAACAAACAGGTCGGCAATGCCGAGATAGCTCAACGAGAGTGGTGTAGCGGTGTAGAGCCATGCGAAGCAGAGAGCGGACACTCCAATCAGAATGATGGGAATGCCTCCATATACCACTAATCCGAACCCTGAAATCATCGCGATTCCCATCGCGATAGCGATGGCGTATTTCATCTCTTTCGGGGTGACCAGTCCCTTTGATATGGCTCTGACGGGGCCAAGTCGCTCCTTGCTGTCGCTTCCTTTCTTATAATCGAAATAGTCGTTCACCAGATTGGAAATGATCTGTATGCTGAGTGCCGAGCAAAGGGTGATTACGGCTATGGGCCAATGCACGAACGATTCCTTTTGTGCAAGGTATAACCCCGCCAACACGGGTGAAAGTGTGGCGAAAAGAGTCGCGGGACGGATGATCAGAAACCATTTACACATGACAGACTATGCTTTTACCCCTTCGTAGAGTGTAACAATTCCGAACGTATATGAAGAGAATGATACGTTCTGAAAGCCTGCTTCGCGCATCATATCGGCAAAGGTTTCTCCACAGGGAAACGAAAGAACACTCGCGGGTAGATAGCTGTATGCCGAGGCGTGACCGGAGAGCCATTTGCCTATGAGAGGAAGAAGGTGCTTGAAATAGAAGAGATAGACAGAGCGGAAGAGTCGGTTTGTGGGGATGGAAAACTCAAGAATGAGCAGACGTCCTCCACGGGTGAGCAGACGATGAAACTCAGCCAACCCTTTTTCGGGATGTTGGAAATTGCGAATCCCGAATCCTACCGTTATCAAATCGCAGGAGAAGCTCCCGAGTCCGGTCTCTTCGCCGTTTCCCTTTTGCAGGATGATGGAATGTTGCAGCTGATGCCTCTCAATCTTTTTTTGAGCTACGGCCAACATATTCTCGGAGAGATCGAGCCCGATCAATTGCTCCGGACGGATGGCACGGTGGAGAGCGATGGCAAGGTCGCCCGTTCCGGTAGCTACATCCACTATCGAACGGGTGGGCTGATTCGCGCCACGTTTGACCAGCTGTTTTCTCCAATATCGATCGATACCTCCCGTGAGCAGGTGGTTGAGAAAGTCGTATGAATGGGCGATGTTGTCGAACATCGAGGTTACGCCCCGTTTATCGTTTGTCGGTTGCATAGTTTACTGATTGTTTTGTACAGTGAGTTGATCGTCGATCATCCGGTTGTGATATTGCTGAATAAAAGCTTTAGCCCGCTTCTCAAGCGCGGTTCGTTGATCGGATGGAATTGATCCGGCAATGTTGGAAGAGAGCATGGGATCGTTGACAAAATCGAAGATTTCTTGCACACTTCCGTTGGAGAATCGCGCAAGGTATTGCCCCTCTATCCATTGATACACTCCATTCAGGTAGTTGGTGGCGAAGGGTGGGGTGGAACCTAGTTGATTGGTTCCGAAGGCGAAATAGGGTTTGTCATACCCCAGATAACCAAGCACGGTAGGCAGAATGTCAATCTGCTGGACAATGCCGTTTCTCCGTTCGGCCAGTGTAGTGTCCGCGGGCGAATAAAACAGAATGGGAACGGAAAAGGCATTGGTATAACTGTTGTACACCGGATAGAGGGTGGACGGGAGCGAGTGATCGGCTGTGATGACAAAGAGGGTGTTGTGGTACCACTCCTGCTGACTGGCGGTTTCGAAAAACTGCTTCAGCGCGTGATCGGTGTAGCGCAGACAGCGATAGATGGGCATCTCTCCTTCGGGAGGAAACAGATCCTTGTATCGTTCCGGCACGTTGTAGGGATGGTGGGATGTGGTGGTAAAGACTGATGTGAGGAAGGGTTGACGCATCTCGCTCATACGCTGGGCGTAGAACTGAAGAAACTCTTCGTCCCAAATGCCCCAAATACCATCGTAGTCGGAGTCGTTGTTGTATTCGTCTTTTCCGTAATATTTCTCAAAACCGAGCGAGTTGGTGATCGAACTGAATCCCATCGATCCGTTGATGGCCCCGTGGAAGAAGGCGGTTTGGTAGCCCTCCTCTTTCAATATTGATCCCAATCCGGATAGGTTGTTAAGAGCATATTTGGAAATGACAAAGGGCTGCACCAACGAAGGAATACCGCCCAGAACGGAGGGAATGGCATCGATGGATTTCTGACCGTTGGCAAAGCTATACTCCCAACAGAGGCTGTTTTGGGCGATGGAGTCGAAAAAGGGGGTGAATCCCTGATAGGGTTTTCCCTCCATCTGATAATGGTTCAGGTAGCCGCTATACTCTTTGGCAAAGCTTTCGAGGATGATGATGACCACATTCTTTTTGTTGAAAACGGCCGAATCGGGGGAATGGATGGGTGTGTAGAGTGTGGCGAGCTCGGCCTCGTCGAAGTAATCGAGTCGGGGAAGGGTAGAGGCGGATGTAGTGAGAAATATAGAGAATGGGGTATTGAGTACAATGGCTATTTCAATGGGCTTGTTTACCTTCTCGGCGGCATTGCTTAAGGTGATCGGCCGGATGGAATAGGCGAAACCTCCCCGTATTCCGGCCACTGTGCAGGCGGCAAAGGCAGCCATCAACACAACCGAAACAGCGTAGTATCGCCACGAGGAGTATAAGTAGTGGGTGGATTGCTTCACCTTCCCGTAGAGAAACCAGAGGAAGAGCATGCCACCAATAAACAATAGAAGCAGATACCAATATTGGGCGATTCCGATTAAAAAAATGGAAAGTAGATTGTTGTCGGCTGCAAACTCGGTGAAGAAACCGAAATCGGTACGTCGAAGTGTGTATCTGAAATAGACAAAATCGATGATATTGGCCGCGAAGATCAATCCGTTGGTGAGAAAGAAGATCCATTTAACCACTTGCTGGTATCGTTTCCCATATTTAAAGGGGAAGGGAATAATCATCATCAGTAGAAACAGCGCGTTGGTGTAGAGTGTGGCGGTCAGGTCGAACTGAAGTCCACTCCGCATGAGTGTAGCAAGGTGTGAAACTGAAACGTCCTCGAAGAAACGACGGTTGAACAGGAAAAACAGCAACCGCTGCAGTGAAAAAAGAACCATGACAAGCCCTATTCTCCAGAGAGCCATGGTGTATGTATTTCCTTTAATGCGCATAGCAAGAAGCAGAGTTTATTGTATATCTCTCCGATAGAATGGGAGAGTCGAATTGGTGGATCAAATGGATAAAACAGTTTGAATAATATCGTGCGGCGAATGGAATTGATAGGTTGCCTCAATCTCGTGTGGGGAACGGGCTCCCCAAAGAGCCAGACCGAAATCGACACCTGCTCCGGCGGCGCAATCCCTGTCGTAGCGTGTGTCGCCGATGTACAACACCTCTTTAGGTGAAGCGTTTGACTTCTTCAAGTAGGCAAACATGGGTTCGGGAGAGGGCTTGGGTGCTTTGCTGTCGGTGACGAGGATAACTGTATCAAAAAGAGCATCGATCCCGAAGGGGCTGAAGTCATGTGTATATTCGGTGGGATTCTTCGAGGTGATGATTCCGATCTTCAATCTGTGCGATTTCAATGTACGAATAGTCTCCACAATGCCATCGAACAAGCGCATGGTGTGGGATAGTTCGGTCATGTATTTGTTCCATAGTCTGTTTGCCGTCTCAACCTCTTCGATTCCGAGCTGTTTCAACGCCACATGACCGGGAATACCCAACGCGAATTGGAGTTCTTCGGGAGGATATTCTCTGTTTTGAAGTTCACGAATGACCCGTTGAAGGGCGGATAGATCGGCAAAGGCAGAATCGAGCATGGTGCCGTCGATGTCAAATACGATATGTGTATATTGTGTCATAGTCGCAGTTATAAATAGAAATTCAATCTCTATTCTCTTCTTAATCACTTTTGAAGGGAAACGTTATTCGTGAGTTTGAGGAGGCTCGCCCAACGTCGGTTTGTTGGCCGAAGTAGAGTCGGGTTTGGGAACGCGTGGCCTCTTCTTAAGGAAGAAATAGAGGGGTTTGATATCCTTTTTAAATATAAATCCGAGTCCTTGAGTGGTCAGAGCCGGTTTGTAGTAGTAGGGGCGGTCGTTGGTGTGGTTGTAGGCCTTGAGACGGAAGATACCCGAAGGAGAAAGCTTGTACTCGACATCGATGTCACCAATAAAACTGGTTTGGGTGAGATTGGTACGCTTGTCGCGGTATCCGAAGTTTCCGTTGATGAGTAAACGATTGTCGAGCAGTTGTCCCGAAAGAGCCAACTCAACCTCCAGGTCCGAAAAGTCACCTTTCTGCGAACGGAAGTTGGTGCCGATATTCCAGTTGTCGATCATCTTACCCAACAGATTATTCAGTTGAGAAGAGACTGCCGAAGAGGCTATGGCTGCCATTTCGTTGTTTCGTCCGGATGAATAATTCATATAATCCGGGGTGTAGAACTTACCCAACACCAAGAGGTAGATGATTTGTCGATTCATCATATCCTCGGAGCTTATAATGTTTTTTACACGACGGTTAATCTCACTGGAAACGGATGGAATAGCTACGTCGAAAGCGAGGTTTGGTGTGGAGAGATTGCCCGATATCTTCAGAATACACTGAACGGGTAGGGTGGTGCGCGATATCTCGTTTTTGAGTGATGCGTCGAGGTCGGAAATGTTGGCGGATGTGGTATAAATGGCGTTGACATCGAGTCCGATGTTGCGATAATCGCCTCCATTGAAGGTTAGCGCGCTACCACCGGAGATGGAGAAATTCTTTGTAATTACGTTTTGAAGGCTAAAACTATAGTTTCCCTGATCGATAGTATAGCCTCCAAATAGGCGAAGGTTGTTGCCCAGCGACGTGTACTCGGCACGTATGTTTCCATTCCCGGTTGCCCGAATCGCATCGCCAGTGCTTTCATCCATGATTACTTCGGCCCGTAGATTGGGTTTTACTTCGAGCAGTAGGTTCATCGAGACACTTGTCTTTCGCACCTCGGCAGGTGCAGTAGCTACACCGTTGCTGATCCCGATTGAATCAATCAAGAACTGTTCGTAGCGATCGTACGGTTTTACGAAGGTGATAAACTCATAATTGGTGGCGGTAGTGGGTCTGTTGATGGAATAGAGGAAGGTAGATCCATTTTCAGTGCGCATGGTGGCATTGATGTCCACGTGTTGTTCATCGCCGACGACACTGGCATTGCCCGAGGCATAGACAAATGCACCGAAAGGCATTTCAACAGGTTCTTTACGGTCGTACACAAGTAATCGGTTAGTGGAGATTCCGAAATTGTAGCGGATATTCTTAAAGTATTGGTAATCCACTCGTCCGTTTGCAATGGCTTGATTGCCGTCTCTATCAAAGGCTCGCGCATTGATAATGTCGATTCCGTCTTTGCGTAGAAAGACAGAATCGGAGAATGAGTAACGGGTGCCTAACACATCGACTCCGAAATGGACATCGCGGCCTTTGGCTTTTCCTTCTACAGAGAGATATTTGGTGGGTCCGTAGAGATGAACATACCCACTCGCATTTCCAGTGAGATCGATCAAGAGATGTCCGATAAAGGGACGGAGGATACCCACGTCCACATCTTTCGCCTGAATTTTGAGTTCCAGACTGTCTGTGGGAATGGCATAGTATCCTTGAACGGTGGTAAGGCTGTCTCTTTGATTGAGTATTTTGGCATCGAAATGAATGGCTTTTTTCTGATTTTCAAAGAAGGTGTGAACGGCCAGATTACCCAATGTGGTTTTGTTGAAGGAGAAATTTTTTACCCGAAGGGTGTCGATCATCAGATTGGGTTTGGTATATAGATTGGAGGCTTTAACCACTCCGGTGGCCTTCCCTCCGAATTCGATATTCGGGATGCGGATGATGTCGAAAATGTAATCAACACTTAGGTTGGACAACTGGACATTGAGTGTGTCGAGCTCATTGCGAGAGACTTTCCCGTTGATGCTCAATTGCTGATCGTCACCATGTATGTTGAAATGGTTGATCTGTATGATGGATGTATCAATTTCGATGACAGATTTGGCTAAGTGCCATATGGAGTCGTTGATAATGAATTGGGATGGGTTTATTTCCACCTTTGTGTGAAGTAAATCATCGGGCGATTCCTTCGTAAAAGAGGTGATCGCTTCGATTTGTCCATTAATTGTCGATTCCTTGGTGTTGTTGAAAAACAGTCGAGTAAACAGAGAATCGTGGCGCATTGAATTGTGGATGGAGAGATTGAAGTCTCCCCCCTTTTTGGTCTGACTGTTTATGCGGGATATAACGTTGAGCTGATCTTTTTCGGAATAGATATAAAGCTGTCCTTCGTTGATCTCGGTTTTACCAAACCGGATACTGGGAACATTCAGATTGAGGGCGATGTTGTTGTGACGGCCACTGTAGTTTCCGTGAAGTTTGGCAGGCTTGGGCAATAGGAATGGAAGATTGAACATCTCAGACAGATGGGTTGTCTCTTGAATGTCGATGTTGATATCAAAATAGGTATCT
>JBKEBB010000338.1:0-9086 GCA_047972845.1 Bacteroidales bacterium | reverse complement strand
TCCACCTCTTCCCATTCCGAACAGAGAAGTTAAGCCCAATAACGCCGATGGTACTGCGCAAGTGGGAGAGTAGGTAGCCGCCGTCTTCATGCCCCCGTTCGATCAACTTCGAACGGGGGCTATTTGTTTTAGGGAAATGAGGAGAAGAGTGTGCTTCAAATCAATGAGTGATCAACTATGATTCAGAATGTAGATTACTTTCTGAAATAGATATCAAACCCGGAGTCAATCTGATAGGTACTTACTCCATTCTCTTTGAGCATGGCAATATGTTTCTTTACCTCTTCGTCCATTTTTTCTTTTGTGTATCTGAAAATGTTGATTGCAGCACACACCTCTATATTGTTTTCTTTGCACCATTTAATTGTTTCTGGAGTGATGTTCGCGGCTATATCGAAGAGATAATACCTTTGGTGAATAGCTTCCCCCTTTGCGATGCGTTGTTTCATATTTCCCACCTGATTGGTTCCAAATCCGAATCGTCCGAGAGGCAACATCGGCTCAAATTCTCCTGATAGAACGATTGTGTTATCCCACATGTCGTACTTACTCAATGTTTCGTTTATCTTATCGAAAAACCATTGCTCACCTCCTTTATATTTGATATCAAGCATAAATCCAACTTTTCCGTTACATTTCTTGCATATGTCATCCAAAGACATGAGCCTGAACCCTTCCTTTAATGATTTTAGCTGTTGAATATCAGCGAGAGTCATCTCTTCAGTTGTTTTATCAACCCCAAATGTGGCATTTAGATCTCTGTCGTGGTGAAGGATAATCTCTTTGTCGGAAGTAGCCCTAAGATCGATCTCCAGCATGGCATATCCCCTTTATATGGCTTTGTCGATGGATCGCGGATCATATTCGGTGTATAATCCTTCGACTACACCTCCTCGATGTGCAATGAGTTTGTATTGTGGGTCGATGACCTTGGTCTGACAGGATAGAAACAATGGAAAGAACAGCCCGATAAGCAGTGTGCGATAAGTTAGAATGAGTAGGTGTTTCATGAGTGGATGATTGTTTATTGAAAACTGTTTTTTGAGGTTTAGATAAGTAAAGGTACAAATTTATAAGATATTTAATGAGGTGAAATTGTTTTATAAAGCGGGATATGAGATAAAAAAAGACCGAATTGAAATTACTCAATCCGGCCTAATAGTTTTATAGTATTTCCGTGGGTAGTTATTTTACCTCCCAAGTTTCACGTGTAAGTAGGTACTCATGCAGTGTACGGTGTGGATTTTTTGCCCTTACCTCTTCGATCTGACCATTTACTCCATCGTTGTATGTCGGAGCTTCTACAGCCCTAATAACACCGATTGCCAATGGCATGTCGGGACCTTGCATCATAGCCAATTTATAATGGAGAGTATTATCGCTTGTTGTTGCGTCGTGAACAAGGATTTTGTCCAACGTCAGTCCATTTTCTCCAATTACTCCGGCTTTAAGTTCAAATCCATCCAAGTATAATCCTTTCTCGTTGTCTTTTCCGTACAGCATCTTCTCGCCTTGTTTAAGGACAATAGTGCGATCGGGCCGGCTCTCTTTTGCCGAGTAGTATCCGTGTACTCCATCGGAGAAGATTACGCAATTCTGTAGAATTTCAACAACAGATGTTCCTTTATGTTTGCCTGCAGCAACCATAACATCCAGAGAGGTTGATAAATCAGCATCAATGGTGCGAGCAAAGAAATTTCCTCTGGCACCAATTGTGATTTCGGCTGGAATGAATGGATCTTCAACCGTTCCGTATGGAGATGTTTTGGTTACAAATCCACGTTCGGTGGTGGGTGAATACTGTCCTTTCGTCAACCCGTAAATTTTATTGTTAAGAATAAGGATGTTCAGATCCACATTTCGACGTACCGTATGAATGAAATGGTTACCACCAATGGCCAAGCAGTCTCCATCCCCGGTTACCTGCCATACGGAGAGATCCGGATTGGCTACTTTTACACCGGTAGCGATAGCGGATGCACGACCGTGGATCGTGTGAAAGCCATATGTATTCATATAGTAGGGTAGGCGTGATGAACAACCGATACCTGAAATAACTGCTGTCTGATGAGGTCTGAGTCCTAATTCGGCCATTGCCTTGTGAAGAACATTGAGAACGGCAAAGTCGCCGCAACCGGGGCACCATCGAATAGCCTGATCACTTTTAAAATCTTTTGCAGTATAACTCATCGTCGAGTATCTTAAATTATCGGATTTTAGATCCGTATTGACTGATTGAATAGATGTTGCTTTCATAGTTGTGGCTCAATTACGGTGATCAATTCACTAACCATAAAGGGTTGTCCCTGTACTTTATTATATTGGGTGATATTGGCAGTCGGTACTTTCGACCTCAAATACGAGGCAAATTGGCCATCGTTGAGTTCGCACACAATCACCTTTTTGTAACGACAAAGGATCTCTTCAGTGTTTTTTGGAAGAGGATTGATATAGGTGAAATGAGCGAAAGCTACTTTCTTACCATTATAATTCAATTGAGTTGTTGCTGAGTATAGATGTCCGAATGTTCCTCCCCAGCCTATAATCAGTGTGTCTGCGTCTTTATTTCCCAGTACTTCGAGTTCGGGAATTCGATTCGCAATATATTCGATCTTTTTTCGACGTGTTTCAACCATCTTTTGATGATTTGCCGGATCAGTTGAGATAGCACTTGTGTCGTAGTGTTTTTCCAATCCACCGAGGCGATGCTCAAACCCTGCCTGTCCGGGAATAGCCCAATAACGAACCAATGTTTCGGCATCACGTTTGTATGGTTTCCATCCCTCTTTCATCTCTTCGGTTACATATGGAGGATTGATGGATGGATAGTTGTCGATATCGGGAATTCTCCACGCTGAAGAACCGTTAGCCACAAAACCATCGGTCAGTAATATTACCGGGGTCATGTGCTCGAGTGCAATTTTTGAGGCGTTGAATGCGGCGTCAAAGCAGTCTGTGGGAGATTTGGCAGCTACTATCGCTACCGGGCTTTCTCCATTACGACCGTACAATGATTGTGCAAGGTCGGCTTGCTCTGTTTTGGTAGGAAGTCCGGTAGAAGGGCCTCCACGTTGTACATTAACAACCACAAGAGGAATCTCAGCCATGACGGCAAGTCCGATTGCTTCGCTTTTAAGCGCTAATCCGGGACCAGATGTGGTTGTACATCCAAGACTTCCGGTAAACGATGCTCCGATGGCGGAACATATTCCCGCGATTTCATCTTCGCATTGCATCACCTTGGCTCCAAGTTCTTTTCTGGCAGTGACTTCTTGCAGAATTTCTGTAGCGGGTGTGATGGGGTAACTTCCAAGAAAGAGAGGAAGGTTTGCTTTTTCCGCAGCGGCGAGGAGTCCAAAGGCTGTTGCGGCATTGCCATTCACGTCTGTGTAGATTCCCGGTTCCACTTTATCCGCTGTCTCTACATGATAAGTAGAGATGGAAGCATGAATGTTTCCACCATAATTGAATCCATCACCTAAAACTTTTATGATGGCTTGAAGAATAGCCGGTTTTTTCTTGAACTTCTCCTGAAGAAGAGGTATCGCATGGTCAATCTCCATGTTGAAAAGCCAACAGGTAAAACCTAAGGCGAACATATTCTTACAACGGAGAATTGATTTGTTGTCAAGATCGCTGTCTTGCAATGAGTTTTTTACAAGAGTGGAGATAGGTATTGAGAGCAATTGGATTTGCTTTAATCCTAATTCAGTGTATGGGTCGGAGGTTTTGAACGCAGCTTTCTTCAGATCTGATTCTGTAAATGAATCTTCATCTACAATCAGTACCGAATGTTCCTTGAGAAGATTTGCATTTGTTTTCAATGCTGCTGGGTTCATTGCGATAAGCACATCGGGTTTATCCCCCGGAGTGAAGATGCCTTTGCCTATGTGAACCTGAAAGCCTGAAACGCCGCCCAATGTACCTTGAGGAGCGCGTATCTCTGCTGGATAGTCAGGAAATGTAGAGATTTCACTTCCCAGCATTGCTGAGAGGTTTGAAAAGATGGTTCCTGCCAATTGCATTCCGTCTCCCGAATCGCCGGAGAAGCGGATTACAACCTTTTCCAAATCTTTTACTCGTTGGTTTGCTGCCATTGCTATTTGATTTGTTGATTAATTTAATACTGAAAGGGAGTAGTCTTTCAGAGGGTAATGAGTTTGCTAAGTCCGAATAGCAAAACGATTTCACTCTATATTTTCCATAGAAAAAATCCCGACAAAGTTAATGAATTCTGTCAATTCGGCAAAGAGGTTAAGAAACAATGTTCTTCTATCTATTCTGCTTGCCTGTAATGATGAAAGAAATCGTTATTGATTAGGTATATGATCAATTGGTTTGAATGTAGATGGACTTATTTTTTACATGATGAGAATAAAAAAGGATCGGCTATTGTTATTTGCCGATCCTTTAACTGTGTGATGGAATCAGATATTAATATCTGCTATTGTTGTATCCGCCGCCGCTTCTACCGCCGCCGCCACGGTTTCCTCCGTTATAATCACGACCTCCACCAGAGATTCTATCTGTTTTTGGGCGTGCTACACTCACGTTAATGGCTTTTCCTTCGAATTGCGTCTCGTTTAGTTCGTTGATAGCTGTTTTGCCTTCGTTGTCGTTAGGCATTTCAACAAAGCCGAAACCACGCGAGCGTCCTGTTTCTCTGTCGTTAATAATGTTTGCTGACGATACTTCGCCGTACTGTGAAAATAATTCTTGTAAGCTGTCTACAGTTGTATTCCAGCTTAAATTTGAAACGTAGATGTTCATTTTTTTGTTAATTAAAAAGTTATTTATTGGTAATAGATATATTTGTCGCGTTTATTCCTCTCGGTCCGTTTTCCGTTTCGAAGGTAACAAGTTGTCCTTCTGCAATGGTTGGAGGAGCCGATGTGATATGAAAGAAATATTTAATATTGTTAGCCGTATCTTTTATAAATCCGTATCCTTTGGACTGATTGAAATGTTCAACAATACCATTCAGCGGAGCATCTACTTCATCGGATTCTACTCTTTTGGGAACAGATACCTCTATGGTAGTCGAATCGGTCTCTTCTATCATCTGATTAGCAGGAGGGGAGGTGTGGATCACTCCATTCAAATCAACATATGCGAACATATCGTCCATTGAAGCGGTACCCTCTTTTTGTCTTTCCTCTTTCTTCTTCTGCTTCTCTTGTTTTTTTTGCACTTTGTTCTTTTCTCGATCTCTTTTTCCTGATGTAATTCTTTTGGCCATATTTAATTTTTAAGCGGGTATTGGAGTAGAACTTAATTTCTTGCCCGTTAGTTGCTGAATGCTTTTTACAATTCCGTGTTCGTCTCGTGAGCAGAAGGTGAAAGCCATTCCGCTGTTTCCTGCTCGCCCAGTTCTTCCGATGCGATGTACATATGTTTCTGCTACGTCCGGCATATCGAAATTAATTACTATTCCGAGATTTTGTATATCAATACCCCTAGCGGCAATATCTGTTGCAACAATTATCCGGGTTTTCCCCGTTTTGAAATTACTCAATGCCTTTTGACGTGCATTTTGTGATTTGTTACCATGGATAGCTTCACATCCAAAGTGATTACTATTCAATACTTTTGCTATTTTATCAGCACCATGTTTAGTGCGTGAGAATATCAAAACTGATTTGTCTTCCTGTTTATTCAATAAGTTGAACAAGAGATCGATTTTCATAGGTTTCTCCACGTAGTAAAGATGTTGTTCGATTGTATCAACAACAGAAGAAACTGGTGTGATCTCTACCCTTAATGGGTTTTGAAGTATGTTTTTTACAAAAGAAATGATCTCATTTGGCATAGTTGCCGAAAAAAGAAAGTTTTGTCTTTTCTTCGGAAGCAACTGTAATACCTTTTTTATGTCGTGTACAAAACCCATGTCGAGCATCCGATCTGCTTCATCTAACACAAAATGGGTTATTTTATCCAATGAAACAATCCGTTGTCCGATCAAATCTAATAATCTTCCCGGAGTAGCGATAATAATATCTGTTCCTCTGTTTATGCTGTCAACTTGTGCTTTCTGTTTTACTCCTCCGAAAAGTACGGTGAGTTTAATGTTTGTATGTTTTGCATAATCACAAAACGACTCTTCTATCTGAATGGCAAGTTCTCTTGTCGGGGTTAGGATCAATGCCTTTACACCTTTTATGTTGGTCTTGTTTCTGATTTCAAGTGAAAGATGCTCTATGATTGGGATAGCAAAGGCGGCTGTTTTACCTGTTCCGGTTTGTGCAATTCCTAAAATATCTCTGCCTGCTATGGCTACCGGTATTGCTTGTTGTTGAATAGGTGTAGGCGTTGTGTAATTTTTTTCATTCAGAGCCTTTATAATTGGCTCTGAAATATTTAATTCTTTAAATGTCATGTTTGAATTTCGGATATGCATAGGCATTCCGGTTTGGATTAAAATGAGTAGGATTAATACTCACAGAGTTGATATTCGCTCTTTAGTCGGGCTATGACCTCTTTAACGCTACTTATTTTCTGTGATAGATAGGCACTGGCGCCGGCAAACACATATCCTTTTTCAGCGTTGCCTTTTGCTGCATTATAAAGTGCCTTGATGATACAATAGGGACTTTTAGTGTAGTCGCATGTTCTGATACAATGAAACTGACAGCTTTTTGGTTTGGTAAGTCCCTCTTTTACTTTTTGAATAAATGATCCTTCGATAGCTCGTCCGGGCATTCCAACCGGACTGTCAATGATCACTACGTCTTTTGCGGTAGAGTTAATGTATGTTTGTTTGAATGATTCGGATGCATCACATTCGTTGGTGGTAACAAATATACTTCCCATCTGAACAGCCGAAGCTCCAAGCGTAATGAAACGCATGATATCTTCTCCTGTGGTTATGCCTCCTGCCGCAATGACAGGAATTTTTTTTCTTTCGTTGTATTTTGAGACAAACTCTACTACTTCGGGAATAATTGTTTCGAGAGAGTATCGTTCGGCCTCGAGTTGTTCTCTTTTAAAACCGAGGTGACCTCCTGCTTTAGGTCCTTCTACGACGATCGCGTCGGGTAGATAGTTGTAGTTTGAATCCCATTTCTCGCAAATGATCTTTGCTGCCCTTGCGGATGAACCGATGGGAACTAACAGCGTGGTGCTGTCTTTTTGAAGATAAGAGGGAAGATCGAGTGGGAGGCCTGCTCCTGAAAAAATGACATCGGCCTTTTCTGCGATGGAGGTACACACCATATCCACGTAGTTGGATAGTGCTACCATGATATTTACTCCGATTATTCCTTTGCTGCTTTCTCTGGCTTTTCGTAGTTCTTCTTTCAAACCGTAAATGCAGTTGTTGAGATAATCTCCCGGAGTTTTGTTGTAAAGCAATCCCATGCCTGCGCACGAAATTACGCCTATTCCTCCTTCATTTGCAACCGCCGATGCCAATCCTGACAATGAAACGCCAACTCCCATTCCGCCCTGAATGATGGGTAGGGTAATCTCTTTTGACCCTATAAAAAATGATTTCATCATTATAACTAATTAATGCACATCGCGATGATGAATCGGATGTGTTCGTGTAAAATACTCCGAACAAAGGAGCTGATAATGATGTCGATTTTGGAATGGAATAGTCCGCGGATAATGTGCGGAATCTAACACGCGCAAAGAAGATTCAGAATAAACCCGATTGTTTATAGCACAAAGATAAACATAATATTTTGTTATAACACTATAGACAAATATTTATCTCTATTTTGGTCGATTTGATATAGACCCTATGTTATTCTCATTAAATGAGAATATTAAACGAGGTTCTCATTTATTTATTCTTATTCTGAGTCATTTCAAAATACTTTCTCATAACCAATATAGAAATGTCGCGTTCTGTTTTTCGATCTTGAAACTGTTTGGTATATCTATTTGCATTCGAAATAATCACTTTCGCCATTTCAGGATGAGCATTGTAGTAGTCCATCTTTTCAATCAGATCCGAATAGTCTTCTTTAATTTCTATGTAGTGGTAATCGGGGATTAAACTCCCTTCCATAAACCATGTTTCGTATTTAGGGCGTGGCATGACGGCTAAAGAATTTGATCCCATGACCCACTTCAGATTAGTTGCGACATCATTTCCTTCGATTGTGAGAATATATCGATATCGAAGAAGCTGATAAAGCGTTAGTTTTTTCACATACCACTTTTCCGGGATGGAGGGGTGATAGCTTACATCACCGCACAGACATTTAGGGTGCTCGAAGTATTTCTCCATGAAATCAATTCGATGAGGTTTTCCCCTCATGTCGGCATAAAAGATGGAGCGAGGATCCTTTTCTTCGTAACTGATAGGATCATTTAGAAAGACAAAGTGACGAAGTTTATCCAGATTCAGTAATACTGCGTTTCTAATATCGCCATGTATCGGTCTGCTTTTTACTATTGTAGGGATATCAGGAATATTTACCACATCGCCAAAGGCATATGCCCATCTGAATTGGCTGTCAAACCAGCGAATGTGTTCATAGGTGTCAAAGAAATAGGCACTTCCACCACGAGCCAATCCTCCTCCGTCTCTTTCATAGTTGGAGTATCGATGAGTACCAAGTGTTCGTGCGGCGGCAGGTAGTATTTTTTTTTCGTCGAGTCGGTTGTAGTAGTCCGCTCGGGCTTTAAGTTTGGGATAGTCTGCCCGTTTTTCAATGGATCGGATAACACTGTTTAGTCGAAATTGGAAGATAGCGCGAGGCAACATATATCGCCAAAAGTTGACAATATAGTAAATGACATTGTTGTTTTTTCCGTTTCGAAATCCCATGATCGATAGATGTTGTTCGTATTATTCCGGTTGTTTGATCGCCATTGTTATCCACCCGTTTGGAATCATCTCCCGGTTGAATGCATCTGTTTCGTTGTGAAACCATTTATTTGGAGCTGTAACAATCTTATCTGGATTACTATTCAACCATGCTCCCCACCAGCTAAATGAGCTATTGGCAATAATGTTATGGCGACATACACTCATCAGTTGCATGTCCCGAAAGCTTTCCGCCCCTCTGTTATTTTCAACGAAGGTGATATTCTTAATATCAGAGGGGATGACTTTTTCAGTCCATTCTCTATCG
>JBKEBB010000320.1:0-1826 GCA_047972845.1 Bacteroidales bacterium | reverse complement strand
TGGTCAAATATTCTTTCAAAATTTTACTTGCCCATGTGCGAAATTGGACACCTCTGTTAGATTTTACTCTATATCCGACGGAGATAATCATATCCAAATTACAGTATTCTATCTCACGATTTACGTCTCTTGTTCCTTCTTTTTGAACTGTCGCAAAATTTGCGACAGTTGACATCCCGGACAACTCTTCACGCATCGCATTGTTGATATGCTTGCCTATAGTTTTTACATCTCTACCAAATAATTCTGACATTTGTTGGCGGCTAAGCCATACAGTGTCGTTTTCTAATATAACTTCTAAATTAGCTCCACCATCAGGAGTTTGGTATAATACTATTTTATCTTGATCCATAATTCTGTGTTATTTTGTTGCGGAAATGTCGCCTCTATTTATTTCAAACTTATCTTATTCGCTGATTCTCTCTTTTTCTCACTCACCAGTTCGGCATACACCTGAGTTGTACTCACATTCTTATGCGTAAGCATCTTGCTGACTGTATAAATATCTGTACCTAAGGCTATCTGAAGGGTCGCGAACGTGTGCCGAAAGCAATGATAGGTAATGTTCTTGGTAATTCCAGCTTTCTTTAGCCAGTTTTTTAGGGGGTATTGTGTCATCGAACGCTGCAATCCTTTAAATACCTTCCCTTTTCCACGCTCTCCACATAGTTCCAATGCTTCGAAGCTGATAGGGAGCGTTGTTTCTGTTTCCGTTTTTTCTGTCCGTAGACGCAAACAATAGCCATTGTCGGCACCGAGTACGATTTCATCCCATGTCAAATTTAATATGTCGCTAATCCGAAGTCCTGTCATGCACGAAAAGAGAGATGCGTTTTTAAGTACAGGAATATCACAGGGTGTATTTGCGAGCAACTTTACTTCATTATGGGTCAAGTACTCTTTGCGAACATCCTCGTATTCTATTTTTTCCAAGAAATCATTCACGTTTTCTTTAATTCGCTTATCACGGTATGCCACCTTTAATAAGCCACGAAAAGTGGAGAAGTATCCGGCTGCCGAGTTGCGAGCAATCTTATGCTTAGGTCGATTAAGTTGATTTGCATCCAACAGATAGGCACGAAACTTCCGGCACAAATCTACATTGACTTCCCCAAAAGTACATTTGCCATTAACAAATCTATAAAAATGATCGTAAACTCTCAGCCATTTCTGATCCTTGGATTTGCACATATCACTGAAGTAGGCTAAGAAATCTCCTTTCATCTTGTGCTTATCCAGAAAACCGTACTCTTCATTGATTATAGATTGTACACGGATGGAGCGAATTGCTTCAGCTTTCAAAAGCATCTCATTATTATACTCGCGTTCTACTTCATTCTTTGGGCGTAGATAGATGTAAATGCCGAGATATTCTCTCCGGCTCATCTCCATTGTTTCAGGGTTGCGGACAGCCGGATAGAAGTCCAGATACAAACTCTCCATATCATTTTTGATAGGTCGTCGGCGCAAAGTGACTTTTGATATTGACATGGTTTATACTATATTATTGGGTTTTCTAATATTCGATCTAAATCAGGTTTGGATATCTTAACAAATTTGCCAACCTTCACTTTAGGTATATTGTGATATTTCACGTAGTGATATATCTGGTCACGGGTCATATCATATTTTTCCATGGCATCAGGAATCGAGTAGTATTCTGGCTCAATTGGTGATTCTACAGTTTTCAATTTATCAATGTGGATCTTGGAATAATAAGTATTTCTCCCTTCTTTCTTTTTGGGTACTTTGTTTTCATAGACAAATGTGTAGATAGCACTGGTAGTCATGTTGTATTTTTCTTTGATTTCATCAATGCTATACCA
>JBKEBB010000381.1:0-2853 GCA_047972845.1 Bacteroidales bacterium | reverse complement strand
TCCACGTTGTTTTTTGACCTTCTGAGTTCGTTTCAGATTTAATTCGCCCTAACTTGTCGTAAGTTTTCTCAACAGTATAACCCGCGGGATCGATGAAACGTATCAGGTTTTCTTGAATATCGAATTCTTTGATTTCCGTATTACTTGACGCTACATGAGTACGATAGATTTTATTTTCAACATCGTCATAAGAATTAAACCATTCGATTCCATTTTTTATTTCTCTAATAGGCCTTCCGAGATCGTCGTAGACTATGGTATGTTTTGTTTCATCCGGATAGATCTCTTCTGTTAACAAACCATTCGATGTATATTTTCGATAAGTTTTAGCTCCGGATGGATTAGTTATCGAATCGACAAGTCCCCCGGCTTCATAAGTAAATGAGGTTGTGTGATCGTCTATAGTTTCCGATTCAATTCTTCCCAACAAATCATAATTACGAAATGTGGAATAACCGCAGGCATTCACTTCTTGAATCAAATTGTAACGGGTATCATAGTCATAAAGAGTGTAGGCTATGCTTTGGTAGGGTGTTAAATTTTGCCTTGTTGATTTCAAATGTCCAGAGGGTGTGTAATCAAAGAAAATGAGATTGTCTGAGTTAGCACTTTGAATCCATGTGACCTGATCGTTGAGATCGTAACCCTTATAAGTAGCTGATTTGATTGCTCCCGAGCGAGAAAATATGAGCGAAGCGATCTTGTTTCCGACGATATCGTATGTTTCCTCTTTGGAGAAGTCTTCAGCCGAAATTTTAATACATTGTCCCTGATTATTATAAGTAAATTCGGTGACAACATCGGGATCATCAGTACCAGTCAGTTGTATAGAGCGAATCGGAAAATCACGCTCGTCATATTCCCATAAAATGATAGCACCGGATTGGTCTTCCTTGATTATTCTTCCTCGTTCATCATAGTCAAATTGAATGTAAGAAATTGAATTATTCCCGCAATAACGTTCAATACGTTTGGGTAAAGACGTCAAACGAGTGTCATATTCAGTGACTGTGCTATAATGATCGTTCATTTCAAGCACACATTGATTATAGTTGTTATATTTGAAGTGCTTGCAAATGTGAGTTTTCCCATCACCTGTGAGATCAATTCCTCGGAGTCCATATTCTCGTGGATTACCTGCAGAATCGTACAAATAATAAGATGTTAATCCTCGTTTGTCCACTGTCGATTTTAGACAACGTGGATATCCACCAGTTCCCTCCCATTTGAGAACTTGTTCAGTCTCAGGATCAAACCAAGTATGGGAATCAATAAACCACGAAAGTAGAGTTTGATTTCCTATTGGATCTATAATTTTATAAATTTGATTTTCGAAAATCTTATATGTTGTGATCGCACCTTGTGAATCTTCAACTGTCGTTTCATTTTCGTCATATGTGAATAAAGCTGTTGTAGCCAACTGAAGATTCTGTCCAAGTGGACTTCGTTGTTCAATTAATCTGCCTTGATCGTCATAAATATTCTCTAAAATCCGTCCCAGAGGCTTTGTCTCTCTGATAATTCTATGATAACGATCGTAGTCATAGGTTGTAACAGCTGAATTTGGTAAAATGACTTTAACCAAATCTCCTTGTGTGTTGTATTCGTAGTATAATCTCCGACCATCTTTAACAAAGATTTCAGAAATTTTACCTTCATGGTTATAATAGAAACCACAAAAATCACCATTTGAATTTTCAATTCGTTCTAATCGTTTTTGATCATAAGAAAATATCAAACAGCTTCCTTTGGAATTAATCCATTTAGTTAACTTACCATCCTCAAATTGTCGTGTAGACCCATCAGCGCCATAGAGAATATTGTCTTTAATGTAGTTGTGGAATGCATTGTAGCTATTATCAATCCCTTGACGTGTAAAATTCGACAAATCGGGATTATCTTCGAAATAAACTTCCCATCTTGAGTGGTCAGTATTGAATCTGTAAGCAATAACAGTTCCGTCTTCTTCAGCTGCAAATAACTTACCGTCCTGTTCAATTAAATATGGATTTAAACTTAACTTCCAACCATACCCTAAATCGCTTTCAATGGGATTTTGGTTGTTGTAATTACGTCGAATTTGCAACGGAAATTGTCCGGGAAGTGACAGATCAATTTCATCGATATAGAATGCGCCGGTTATGATATCAACAGGATCCGCCACAGTATTCCAAAGTGATTTATGTTCTTCACGTACGTCAGACTTCCATAGCCACGTTCCCTTATCGATGGAATAGTTCGATGATGGATTTAATGGTGCATATAAAGTGTAACTCCCATTAGATGGAACAAGTTTCCAATCACTAATAGAATGATTTGAAAGGAAGTTTTGTGGTAAAGAAGAGCCTAATCCACCATGCAATACTAATGAATTAGTAGAAATCAGAGCACTTTGTGTCTCTGGATGATTAATTAAAGTGGCAATTTCATTAAGAGAACCATTTAAATTTTTAACAGACCCCGGTGTCATGTATGCATAAGCATAAAGGCTATGATTATTTTGTTCGAGGCAGTGCTTGATTTCATTCCATTGTCCGACAGAGGATTCTTTGATATTTCTTAAATTCAGATCTTTGATTTGAAAGAAATGGAAGTTCTGTGCGATTTCCGGATTATCCTCCGTTGTTCGTACTGACTGAGGTGTAAATACAAGAAAACCAGTATCTGGTAATCCACATTTTTTGTGTTCAAGATGGGCTAATTGAAGTAATTTCACTGTGGAAATGGCATTGGGATCATTAAAAATATCCTTAAGGATCTGATGTTCATTTGACGAGCAATCCACGGATGTTAACATCTGGTGCTGCCTAGTGGCGGTATGGATTTCTTGATGGTAGCAACCAGGGGAGGAAT
>JBKEBB010000100.1:0-2106 GCA_047972845.1 Bacteroidales bacterium | reverse complement strand
TTTCGGCGGCAAGGTGTATCACCCCTTCAATTTTGTATTGATTAAACACCTCTTGTATTCTTGCGAAATCACAGATATCCGCTTTGACGAAGGTGTAGTTGGACAGTTTTTCCACATCGGTAAGATTCTCCAGATTTCCCGCATACGTCAGTTTATCCAGATTTACGATGTTATACTCCGGGTACTTGGTACAAAACAGTCGAACCACATGCGATCCGATGAATCCTGCTCCACCTGTAATGAGAATGTTCTTCATAATTATGCTCTTATATTATGGCTGAAAAATGTTATTATTATCCAGATCAACAAGAAAGGGAAGTTGTTGGTCCTTTGTCGAAAGAAGTAGAGAATCGGCATCTAATCCGAATTGATCCAGTTGCCAGTCGATTCCAACGAGGGGATCGTTCCATCTGATTCCACCATCGGATTGTGGATGGTAGTAGCTGGTACATTTATAAACGAATTCGGTATGATCTTCCAACGTCAGAAATCCATGGGCAAACTGAGGAGGAATATAGAATTGTCGTTTATTCTCTGCCGAAAGAACCACTGCCTCCCATTCTCCGAAAGTGGGACTTCCGACACGAAGATCAACGGCTACATCGAGTACCGATCCGGCAATCACACGAACCAGTTTTCCTTGCGCTTGTTGACGTTGGAAGTGAAGACCCCGCAATACGCCCCGTGCCGATTTGCTATGATTGTCCTGTACAAATTCATCCGTGATTCCCAAAGTTTCAAAATCTCTTCTTGAGTAAGTCTCCATAAAGAATCCTCGACTGTCTCCGAAGATTTTTGGTTCCAGAATATAGAGCCCCTCTATTTTTGTTTCGATTTTATTCATCTATCGTACCTTATTTACAAAGTGAAAGGAGATATTGACCGTATTGGTTCTTAATCATTGGCTGGGCCAACTGTTTCAATTTCTCTGAGTGAATCCAACCCTTTCTAAATGCGATCTCTTCCAGACAGGCAACTTTCAACCCTTGTCTTTTTTCGATCACCTCCACAAATGTGGAAGCTTCGGATAGGGAGTCATGTGTTCCCGTGTCAAGCCAAGCGAATCCCCGGCCTAACAGTTGAACTCGAAGAGCTTCTCTTTGTAAGAACTCTTGATTCACTGTTGTGATTTCTAATTCACCCCGTGCGGATGGTTTAATGCCATGAGCTACTTCCACTACTTCGTTGGGATAAAAGTAGAGTCCCACAACGGCATAGTTTGATTTGGGGTTTGTTGGTTTCTCTTCAATGCTAAGAACATTGCCTTCGTTGTCAAATTCCGCCACACCATACCGCTCCGGATCGTTTACATAATACCCGAATACGGTTGCTTTGTTTTTCTCTTCAGCAGTTTCAACAGCCTCAACAAGCATTTTGGTAAAGCTTTGTCCATAAAAGATATTATCACCTAACACCAAACAAACCGAGTCGTTTCCGACAAATTCCTTACCAATGATGAACGCCTGTGCCAATCCATCCGGTGAAGGCTGTTCAGCGTATGTGAAAGAAACTCCGTAGTCAGAACCATCTCCCAACAGACGTGTAAACCCCGGAAGGTCTTGAGGCGTGCTGATAATAAGAATCTCACGAATACCGGCCAGCATCAAAACCGAGATGGGGTAGTATATCATCGGTTTGTCGTATATGGGCAACAATTGTTTACTCACTCCTTTTGTAATTGGGAATAAACGGGTTCCGCTTCCGCCTGCTAAAACAATGCCTTTCATTCGATTATATAATTTATTTGTTAAGGTAGTACGTTATCTCCAAGTGTGTCAAAGTTTATTGTGCTATTAATGGATGATGTTTTAATACACTTATTCGTTTCATACGAATTGCGAAATAGTGAAATATTATTGATTACTTATTATATCTATTATGATTGAAACGAGTACACCAAAGGCTCGTCAGTTACAAGGTAATTTATAACCAACAAACATTTGCCATACAATTACATAGTGCTTAAAGTCTGCCTTTTTACAGGCTATTATGCCTACAATCATACAACATTCTTTACGTCATATTGCTATATCTCGTGTTAAATTTATAGGAGTAATGTCTTGTTGGTATCTTTCAAAATGTATCTTTTTGTTCATTTAATTATCA
>JBKEBB010000085.1:0-27941 GCA_047972845.1 Bacteroidales bacterium | reverse complement strand
TTTTATTCGTATTTGTTAATGTAAATATTTCAAATTGTGCGAATATATTAGATTCGTAATATTCTTTTATCGAAACTATTATGTAAATTTCGCCCCGAAAAGGAGGTCGAGATGTTACCCGAATTCAACGTATTTCCTTATGCACTACGGGTTGCGCGTATTCATGTTACGTTTACCGCACGTGCAGATACCCAATTTGATGGTTGGATTGGAGCAACATTGCGCAATAATCTGCTGTACGCGTCGAGACAGGTAGTGTGCCAATTGGCCGGAGGAAGTGGATCGTTGTACGATAAATTGATGCAATTGCCCATTCCCCGATCCCATCCTGTGTATGAACAGTTGAAGGGAGGTTTTCCTAAGGGTTATACTGTCAGGTTTGATGCTCCTCCGGATTATTCTCCTCAGTTGACTCTCAAAGCCGGAGAAGCTCTCTCTTTCTCTGTTTCTCTGATTGGACAAATGATTTCGTCCATTTCGGCTTTTGAAACCGCACTGTACCGCATGGCCGAGCGAGGAATAGGGATTGGCAGAAGACCGTTTGATTGCAGTTTATACGTGGAGCCTTCGGTTGGAATATTTCCTGATTATGCGATTGAGGGGCGATACCTTCGGATTCAGTTTATCACTCCGGTTTCGCTTCCCTTCAAGCGTAGCGTGGTGGAAGATGCGTTGTCGTATCAGGACAAGATGAATGGGTTTCCTTCCCTCTATCAGATTGTTAAGACGGCTTGTTATCGGATCTCGACGCTTGCCTTATTGTATGGCGAAGATTCCGAGATTGATGAGGATGGAGGAATCTATTCGTTGTTGGATGTAGCTAAAGAGGCAATTCTTGAACAGTCGTATCTCAGGAGAGTTCTCCTTCGAGGAGCTCCCAAAGAGGAGGTGTCGTCGCGTGCGTTCTTCGAAGGATACGTAGGAACACTCACCTTTAGAGAGGTTTCTCCCTCCCTGTTTCGGTTGCTTGTTGCGGCTTCTCAAGTAGGAATAGGTAGTGAAACATCCTACGGACTGGGTTCTTTTGAAGTAAAGAGTGCTGGGAGGGTAAAAAAGGAATAGACCTTTTTCCTCAGAGGTATATATCTCTTGACCAAAAGGAATGCTCCTTTTAGATGAAAGGTATATTCCTTTTTGAAATAAGATATATTCGGTTCGGATGCTAAGAATAATTAACCCATGCAACTTATTTGATCGAATGCCCGTATATAGATATAATTGAATCATGATAAAAGGATCATTTTTTTAGTGACTAAGGAGTGGAATGATCGTAACGAATAGAGTTTCTTGGTAGCGTGATTTAACGAAGGAGGGTTTTTAACCGGACTCCGAACATAATTCTGAATAAAATTGTAATGCGCAATAATTGTCTTATTTAATAATCTTTCCCGATTAACAAATACTCGGAATCCAACATACTAATATAGAATATTCAAATCTTAAAATACAAGTTGGCGTGGCAAGATAGTGAATTCTGGCAACGTCTATTCAATATATAAAATCCCAATATAAAGTCTGAAATTTCTACATTGACCTGACTGATGAAGCAATTGTCCATCTTATTACAACAGCATACCCCACTACTCCATTTTCAGCATATGGAAGAGGGTGCTACCCTAAGAGCCACGGAGGTAAAACCCCGATTGGATAAGTATATTATTGCCACAATGGGAGGAGTGAAGAATATTCCGGAGGAGTGGTTTGTAGGAAGAGGCAAACACCTTTCGTTGAACTACAAGATGAAGATTGTTGCTAAGCGGTTAGATCATGGATTTAAAATACGAACATTGCCCAAAACAGATAATAACAACAACACGCTTACCGATAAATGGGGAAGTGAGCTGTATGAATCTAAATATACGCTTGTGTTGGGTAATATGGTGCCAAAACCGAGGGGTGAGCTTCTCAACTTTTCATTGGCCGACAAGGTGGGACTGACGATTCTTTGTCAAAATGAGCGTATGAGGCAGGAATTAACTCATTGTTTACCTTCTTTTTTTGCAGCAAATAATTTCGCTGCCAGAAATAATAAAGGGTTTGGAAGTTTCTCGGTAGTGAAGATCAATGACCGAGAGGTTAGTTGGTCTCCCACTGATTTCTCTGATGGATGGCAGGTGATGACCTGTTCGCTGAAAGGAAAGCGAGATCGATTT
Organism: Bacteroidales bacterium; assembly: GCA_047972845.1. Classification (GTDB taxonomy): domain Bacteria; phylum Bacteroidota; class Bacteroidia; order Bacteroidales; family JBKEBB01; genus JBKEBB01. The sequence continues at coordinate 25,788 of JBKEBB010000085.1, read as the reverse complement.
GAAAAGATACGAACAGTATTTGAAGTGATTGAATATTATTGGAAGGGGTTGAAGTCGGGTATAAACTATCGGAATGTGCTCTATTCAAAATCCTTCCTATATACCTATTTGAATAAATTGGGACGCACTTGGGAAAAAAGGGCGATCAAACGCTGTTTTAATCTCGGTAATTGCAGTCAGATCGGGTTGGAAAACAATAACGAAGAGATGTTTGGCCGTGCTTTACTGGGTTTGTCGGATACATTTGAATATCGTTTTCCCAATAAGCCTTCACGGAGAATATACATTACACATAAGGAGATCGAACGAATAAAAGCACCTATCGTATTCAAACCGGTGTTTGATTTTGAGGCGGATTATGCCTTTATATACATCTTGATTGATGATGCTCACATGAATTCGATTGATTATCGTAATGGGAACAGATTCTTATTTCAGGATGAGCGCGACTCCAATCAATTGGAGTTGCCTTTAAATATGCGAATTGATTATATCGATCTGTTGGGCAAATACATGGAATCGTTTCGATCGAATGGCCAAGATACTTGGCGTTTCTTCGAACCATTGAATTTTATGGGGAAATATATTCTGGGTGATGAGTACAACCGTGTGTATATAGATTGGGTCAGGTAATTGTAGATGCTATGACAAAATATACCGGAATAACTATAGGTCCACTCAACAGCACTTTTTGTATGATCAGAAATTTGCGTGAGTTGTGGTGTGTAAGTTTTATTTTTTCGCGATTGATGCGTACTGCTTTGCACTGTTTGCCCAAAGACGCCTTGTTGATATGGCCACGTATCTCAGCAAATGGAGCAACAGAGGGTGAGTGTTACCCCGATCGGATCTTCTTTGTTCACTCACTCCCGATCGAATGGGAGGAGTTCAATGAATCTGTGTTCGCTCAGTTTTCCGCGGAAATAGGAGCTGATAAAGAGAGATTAGCACACTACTTTAATCTCATGGGAACTTCGCTTGAGATGAATGATCGCTGTGAGAGTCGTGCTATAGAGGAGCTTCAAAAAAGATTGGATGCGGCGGAACTGATGAGTCGAACAGAGAATCCGAATGCCTTGACGGCTATTCGCTCATTGATGTTGGGAAATTGTAATAGGATTTGTAGTTTGGCACGTGAAAAACGGGATATCCTTCCCGAAACGTTGTCCATTGTAGCCACAAGTGAGTTTGCTTCGAATAGTCTATATAAGGAGATTATCAGTACACGGTATAGGAATGATACTGAATTGTATGACGCGTTGCTGATAAAAGGCATTCCGTTAAAATCCCATCATACCTATTACTGTATGATATTGGCAGACGGAGACAATATTGGAAGGATTTTGGGCAATATAAACAATGAAACGTTTGATCAATTCTCGAAAACACTGTTTGAGTTTGGCGATAAAGCACGAGGAGTGATTCAAGGATATGGTGGATTGCCTATCTATGCGGCAGCCGATCATTTGATGTTTATTGCTCCTGTGGTGTCGTCAGGAAACAGAAATGTGATAACGCTACTCGAAGAGATTGATTCAATCTATGAGGTGGTTGTGAAGCAAGCGAACGAATTGCAAACTGCAGACAAGGTGACAACCGGATTGAGCTTTGGTCAGGTAATTTGTCACTACAACTATCCATTGAACGAGGTGCTTAAGCTGGTAACAGATCAACTATACGGGAAGGCGAAAAAGATGATTGGAAAGAATGCCATTTCATGTATGTTTTTGCACAACAACGGAACGGCTCATGTATGTGGAGTGTCGAAACGGGATCGGGTTTTCAAGCAAATCAACAGACTGATAGATACGCCGATCGGAAATGAAATGATAGAAACGATGGCCTATAAGTTGAGTGCGAACAGAGCGTTATTCAACCTTGTAAAGAGGGATCCTGACCGATTGTCTGTGTTTTTGGATAAATACATGGCAGAAGTCGATAATAAACAGTTTTTATCGGTTGTGAGCGAGACTATATTATATATGAGCGAACTCGAATCGGAGGAGTTGATAAGTAAACTCTATTCTATGTTGAGTTTGACACAATTTATCAAGGGAGAGGAGTTGGGGGATGAGTAGGTATTTGATAACATTAACACCTGTCGGCCCCTTTTTCTTTGGTGGAGAAACTACGTTCGAAAGGTCCAATGGAAAGTCTGATCAGTTGTCGTGCAATGTGATCATGTCAAGTCGTTATCCGCAGCAAACTTCGTTGCTTGGAATGTTGCGATTTTGGTTGTTGTCGAACAGTGATGCCTTTAATCCCATTGAGCAACGAATCTCGGATACGAGAAAGGCCGCGCGGTTGATAGGGAAGGAGAGTTTCCGTATCGGTGGACCAAACGAGTTTGGTGTGATCACGAGTATATCCACCTGCGTTGTTCAAGTGGATAGGGAGAGTAGAGACGAATGGTGTACTTACTACCCTGCTCCTTTTGATTGGGATATGCAACTCTCTTTTGGGGAAGTATATGATGTTTTTGTCAATGGGATGAAACATGTAATTCCTTCCGTGGTTATGGCCTATGACTATCAATCAAACAGGATGGAGCGCTATGATCAGAAGTGGAAACGAAAAGATAAATTGGTGGGGGAGAAGGGAGATGAAATTCCAATTGAGACAATATATGTGAAAGATTGGCGTAAGGGAATCAATAAAGCGATAGATAAGAACAAATCGGGCGAGGTGACAGGCTTTTTTAAACAGATGTTTTATCGCTTTGAAACAAAACAAGGGTCTCCCCAATTTCGTTTCGCCTTTGAAGCGGAGATAGCGGATGATTCTATTACACTTCCTGCACCCGGCATTGTGGAGTTAGGAGGGGACGGATCGAAGTTCGCATTACGTTGGGAGTTGATAAATCAAGAGAAAGGTTTGCCTAAACCAACATTGTTCGGAAACAAACCCATTGCCGGAATGGAAGCTAAGGTTGTTTTGACCTCTGAGGCGAGATTGCCCCATGAGATTGTTTCTGGTAATTCGTCCTTTTGCATTACCGAGCACACTCCTTTCAGAAATCTTCAGACCAATGTGGAGAGTTGCGGTGATTATGGAAGTGATGAAGGATGTGTTAAGAAGAGTGCAAGATATTCCTTATATAAACGTGGATCGGTATTCTACTTTTCGACCAAAGAGAATGCGCGCACCTTTATTAGCGGATTGGAGGAGGATGCGGACATGAGAAAAATAGGATATAACAGTTATCAACTGATCGAATATACTAACAGATAGAAAAGAACGGAATGAAAACAACAACTTGGTTTATTACCCCGAAAACCAATCTGCATGTAGGAAATGAAGACACCTCAAACTATGGATTGATTGATAAAATGATCCAGCGCGATGTGATTACCGGTTTGCCTTGTATTAACGCCAGTTCGCTCAAGGGGGCATTGAATGAACATTGTTGCGAAACAATGGATGGCGATACCCGATTGAGACTTTTCGGAAGCGATAAACTGCAAAAAGGGGAGTCGCGAAAGGGGCAAGTGAAGTTTTTTGATGCTCGATTGCTCTTTTTACCCATGCAGGATGATCAGAATCTTTATGTGCTTGCGACAGCTGTGGAGGTAATAAATGACTTTATGAAACATATGGCTCTTTTCGGTTTGACGTTCGATGTTAAGACAGATGAGGAGAGTTTGTCTCAATGGATTGGTCATCGGGTAAAAGTGGTCGATTATAAATTGTTTTCTGAAATGTGCAGCGATGACAACTTACCAATCATAGCCAGAAACAGAGTTGAATTTGGTGAGAGTAAGAGCTTATGGTATGAGCAGGTGTTGCCGCGCGAATCGCTTTTATATACCATTATTCAGGAGCAGCAGGAGGAGATATCCGGAATGTTGGATGATAGAATTATTCAGATTGGAGCGAATGCTACCGTAGGGTATGGATATTGTCAATTCAGAAAGGCGATAAATCCGAAGTGAGATGAAACAAGTAGTGTGGTCGGTGCATCAAATACATGTAAGTAAGTTTTATTTTATGTTGATACATATATAGAAGATGAGTTATGAAAAAAGCACGGAATGAATATCTAATTCCTCTTGCAGAAAAGGCGTTAAGAGAGAATTCTGTTATACTGAACGGAAACACAATTCTCTCCGCCTACAATCCTAAAATTACATCGTTGGGAATATCGATTGGGATGTCGGGATTACGACCTTCATTGGCTATATTTAAAAACAATGAGAATAGGTCCGAAGTGGATACGATCGCCATATTGGACGTTATTGCCAAAATACTTCATTACGACCAGGAGTGTCCGTATAGGAATCGGATCGAAGATAACGATTCGTTATGGAAAGTGGCTATTCATTCCGATACGGATGTCCGTTTGTTGAAGAGATACGTAAAAGAGGCTGCGATAGCGCTGAAGCAAGTGGTTCGCACCTATGAATTAATCTGACGGCTATGAATCTTTATAAGTTCTTTTACCACGATTACTTCGATTCGATCGACTTTTCCTCCCCCGACCCTGGAATAATCCGATCCAGAAACCTACAGTTGGTGAAGTTCAGAAAGTTCAAAGTAATTGAAGCACCCCCAATCGTGAATACTACTATCCGGTTGAAGGTGGAATATCCAGGACTCTTAACCGGTGCCGGAATTCAACATGCCGCCGGAATTGATGGTGAGTTTAAATTGGGTGTTCATTTCGATTATACCGAAGGGATGCCTGTTGTGTATGGTTCTTCTGTGAAAGGGGTCCTACGATCACTTTTCAAAGCTGACAAGGAGTATGTCGCGGATAGTCTTCGGCGGCTGTTGTCAAAGCAAGAGGGAGAACTCGGTGATTCTCTTCCATGGGAGGAGTTGATTCCCGAAGAGTTTATTGATTGTTTGGAAAAGAACATATTTGGATCCAATGACTCCTCTTGTAGCAAGGAAAAAGGATATGAAAAGGATCTCTTTTTCGATGCGGTTATTGTCAAACCCAATAGGCAAGGTCGGATTCTAAGCGCGGATATACTCTCTCCCCATAAACGAGGGCCGTTGAAGAATCCTGTTCCTATCCCTTTTCTCCGTATTGCTTCGGGGGTGACTATGGAATTTCGGTTTCGTCTGACGGACAGTGTTGTCTTTGGACGACGGATTACTGCCGATATTAAAAAAAAGATGTTCACCTACATCTTGCTGTTGTTGGGTGTAGGAGCTAAAACGAATGTGGGATACGGACAGTTGTCGCGAGTCTCTGATTGATTAATGTTTTCTAATAAAGCAGATAGGCTCTCTCTCCGTATTTCCATATCGATGTCTTTTTTCTGTTCTTGTAACGAAAACGGTAAAGTGGAGAAAACGCCATACTCACCAAGTGGTTGGAATCAAAGTAGAATGCGGCTCCGGACGATATTCCGGAGGTGAACTTTCCTCTTTTATTTGGAATCCCATAAAACTCGTAGGGGGTTTCGTCAAAAAGCTTCATCACCGCCCTCAGATAGGCTTGAGGAGCCATTTGGGTGTAGTCGGGATAATTGCTCGAGTCAGCTTGCAGCAGTTTAGCCGCTTGATTGAGTAATTCTCTTTCATGTTCTTCCGTCAATGGAATGATGAACATGGAATCTCGAGGAAGAGTCGATATAAACGAATCGATCGGCAGATGGTCGGGTGGAATTATCAGGTGAAGATTGGATGAATCTTCCGGTAAAGCGGGAAGTTTGATTCTTAATTGATCGTTATTAATGCGGAGCTGGGCTGACAAGCAGGTGGTCGAGAGCCAGAAGATAAGCAATGCGCAATTGTTCCCTTTCATAGTCTATTCCTATCGGTTTGATGCAAATGTAGTCCCTCTTTCCAAATACAAACGGTCAATTAAATTGGATTAGTGAATATTCCGATAAATAAACAGATCAATACTCCAAATCCGTTCAGGACGAGGGTATTGATCTGTTTGTATAACGCTGTTCTATTTAATTATCCGCTGTTTCTACAGCGCGCACGTTATTTGTTGTAGCGCAGGGTATATTCGGAATTGAGTTCGGGGTGGTTTTCCACTTCCAATCGTACAGTCATACGGTCACTATTCCATTTCGGAAGACGGTAACGGATTGTTGGACCAACTATGTTTGTGTTTGGTCTGCCTTCGGGTGTTTTCCATGTTGCAACCACCAGTCGTTGGTTGTCCACTTCCAACACAACAGACACATTCATCTGGGACAACTCTTCGTATTTATCGTTCAGTAGATAGAGATCGGTGTAGAATTCATCGTCCGCTTTCCACACAAACCGATGAATCCGAGCACTTGCACAAACCGGACGACAGGCGTTACTTACGGCGTAGAATGCCGGTTTTGGAATGGCTGGATAAACAATCAGCGAGTTGTTTGCCGCGGTAGGCCAAGGTTCGTTATAACACCAGTTGAGAGCCATCGCGCAATATGGTTTTTGTCTTCTCGCCTCTTCAAAAATTGCTTTATATCCTTCGCATTGTAACCATTGACTCTCTTCAATAAGCTCTTCGAGAGTAGATGCTTTCCCAAAATAGTGTTCCAATATCTCAGGACATAACCATGTATTTCCCTCCCATGCCTTGAAGGCGTGATGATCTTTCCATGCCGATTCTTCTTTCGGAGGAAACCAATCTTTTTGAGGAATAATCTGTTTGATCACTTCGATCGGAGAGAGTCCCGGCATACCAAATTCTGTGTATGCCGTGTTGCGTGCATTGTTCATCGCTTCGTACACCTCACGTCCGTCTTGATATCGAAAGATATAGTTTCCATGTGCCATTCCGACAAGAGGAGAGGTAGGATTATAGGGTACTTGCGGATGCATTTCATAACATACGCTGTTGAGCAGACGTAAGGGCAATGACTGTTCGGTCATCGAAGTCCAAAACAGTTCGTTTCCACCACACCACATAGCGATGCAGGGATGTTTGCGTAATCTTTTCACAATGGAGACAGCCTCTTGACGAAGAATTTTCAGGTAGTGCGAGTCGTCCGGATAGACGTTACAAGCCAATGGAAACTCCTCCCATACCATGATTCCTTTTTCATCACACAATTCAAAGAAAGAGGTTTTGTTAATGATACCTCCACCCCATACACGGAATAGGTTGAAATTGGCCTTTACGCCCAGATCTATCAGTTCGGCGTATCGGTCGCGGGTGATGATGCCGGGGAATATTTCGGGATTAACCCAATTCGATCCTTTGGCAAATATGCGTCGGCCGTTGATTTCTACTTGAGCCGGGGGAGGACCTACACTCGCGGGAAATCCACCACCTCCGGGACCTCCTACATTGCGCACCAGTTTCACCGTGCGAAACCCAACCTTCTGTGTGAGGGTTTGGAGTGTTGAGCCGTTTGAGTTGATCAACTCAAATTGGGAGGTATATAAATAAGGTGTTCCGTGATCGTGCGGCCACCAGAGCTTGGGCTGCTCAAACTGGATAAGAAGCGATGAGATATCTTCTTTCATCTTTCCTTGGCGCGTCAATACCTCTTTTCCAGTCATGTCGATCAAACTCCATCGGTAGGAACATCCATCTGTTTGAGTTGATTCGGTGATAAGTTGAATTTGTGCCGATTGAAGATTATCACTCAGCGTGTAATTGATGTATAGATCGTCGATGTAGGATTGCGAACGAATCTCCAAGCCGGTATCGTCCCAGATGCCCAGAGGAATCAGTCGGGGATGCCAGTCCCATTCGTAACTTACAGCCGGTTTGGTCACGTTTGAAGCTTGTGTCCTGTCAACAGGGGAGGGGTGGCGTTTGGGTGCGGGAAAGACAAGGACTGTTAGTTCGTTCTGCTCTTTCAACTGATCGGTAATGTCAAGATAGACATACGTAAACATTCCTTCCTGTTGTTTGAGCAAAGAGCCGTTTAGTCGTATCTCGAACTGATAATCGATTCCTTTAGAGAAGAAAATGAGCCGTTGGTTTTCTGTTAAATCAGGTTTTGCAAAGCGCGTTCGATAGGTGTAATACATATCCTCCATCCAAGAAAACCGTTTGTAATGGTCGGCAACCAAATAGGATGGATAGTTTTCGGCCTTGGCAATGTCCAACTGAACAGCCCCCGGTACGGTGGCGGGAATAAATTTTGCAGGATTTGTTGTTGCTTTGTTGGCATAGCCTACCTCCCAGCGCAGATGAATTGGCGAGGCATCCAAGTAAAATGGAAACAATAGCGTGGCACACACAGCCATTATGTGAATCAGATGTTTCATGGTGAATCAGGTTTTCGGTAATAGGTTCAAAACACAAAGTTACAATATAATTGGGTTTAAGTCCCTATATTCTTTACTAAAAAGTAACTTCAAGAACTGATTGTTAGATTGAATTATTTATTTCTTCTATTGATAGAAGAACGAACGACTGTTCGATTAATCGAAAAGAGGTGTACCTTTGGTGAAAAACGAATGCTCCTATTCCGGTTGCGGTGTACACCGCGACCAATTCTCCTGTACACTGCACCCAACTGCGGTGTACACCGGAAGGATTAACCGGAGGCTCGAGTTGGGTATTCTGATTCAACCGAAGAGATAAAACTAATACTGGGGTGAACGACGCGAATTGTTCCTCTTTTTGCAATCTCGAATTGGGTTCGTTTCTTATATATAAAAGTTGACTTATTGGATATGCGCTGTCTATTTTATCTCTTGATTATCATATTTGTAGAGGGAATTCACGTGCACAAAACTCAATGAATCGATCTACATGGATGGTTAATCTATACAGCCTATTCATTTTTCAACAATAAAAAACTTTTTCCTATCTTTGAGGCATAAATTTTATAGTAAGTAGCGTATGTCAGTGAATAAAGTTTTTTTATTGGGTAGAGTGGGACAAGATCCGGATGTGAAGTATTTGGACGGTGGTGTATGTTTTAGTCGGTTTTCGGTAGCTACATCCGATCGTGCATATACCAATGCAAAGGGGGAGACGATTCCGGAAAGGACAGAATGGCATAATATTATTGCATGGAGAGGAATTGCCCAAGTTGTAGAGAAACTTGTGCAAAAAGGAACTCAGGTGTATATTGAAGGAAAATTACAAACGAGACAATGGGAAGATCAAAACGGAATTCGAAGAAACACTACTGAAATTTTGATTGAAAATCTGGAGATCCTTTCGAATAGAAAGGAGCAACCCGGAGGGTACGAAAGAATCCCTCAACCAACCGATGCCACGGCATCCGGCTATTCGCAAACCATGCGTGGCAGTGCTGTACAAAGTGGAGTAGTATCTGATCAAATTGGATCTTCTGCGTCGGGTGTTGCTAATAATGGTTACGGTGAGCAGGATTCTTCAGACGATTTACCGTTTTAAGCAAGTTACGGGAGTTTGATCAGAGGGTAGTTTTTTTACTATTCCGGCACAACGAGGATAATGCATCATCCGTTGTTACATCAGATATCCCTTTACCATAAATTTTTTTATTTTGGACGACTATTATTTATCCATCTTGGGGAATTCGGTACGTGTAATTGCCCCCACTGTTGAGGCAATTGAGGCAATTGCCTTCGCTGCTGTTCTTTTGTTTGCCTCCGCCTTTGTCTCCGCCTCCGAAGTTGCCTTTTTCTCACTGAAGCCATCAGATCTGAATAGGATGGAAGAGGAGGGGCACGAGCGTGATTCGTCACTTACCCGACTCTTGGGACGCTCGCAGCATCTATTGGCCACCATTTTGATTCTTAACAACCTATTCAACGTTTCAATCATTATCCTGTGTAATTATTTCTTTATTCAGGTCTTTGATTTTACACAAACTCCTGTGATTGGGTTTGTGATTCAAACCATTCTTCTGACATTTCTCTTGTTGCTTTTTGGGGAGGTGATGCCCAAGTTGTATGCTTCGCAGCATGCATTGCGCTTTTCTCGTTTCTCGGCACCCGTTATCTCTTTCTTTGAACGCCTCTTTAGACCTTTTACCAACTTATTAGTCCATTCAACCGGAGCGATCAATCGAGTTATGATGTATAAGAACGAGAATATATCACTCGATCAGCTTTCGCAAGCGTTGGAACTTACCTCTGATAAACTGGAAGAGGAGAAGATGATGTTGGAAGGGATTATTCGCTTTGGAGACAAAACAGCCAGGGAGATAATGACATCTCGTTTGGATATGACTACCCTTAGTCAGAAGTTGACATTCCGTCAGGTGATGGATGCCATTGTAGAGTGTGGATACTCTCGGATCCCTGTATTTGATGTTACTCAGGATAATATCAAAGGTATTTTGTACGTAAAAGATCTATTGCCCCATATCAACAAACCTGATACGTTCCGTTGGCAATCGTTGATTCGGGCCGCGTTCTTTGTCCCTGAATCCAAAAAAGTAGATGGTTTGTTGGAGGATTTTCAAAAAAACAAGATCCATATGGCCATCGTGGTGGATGAGTATGGAGGTACATCCGGATTGGTTACACTGGAAGATATTCTTGAAGAGATTGTAGGCGATATTAACGATGAGTACGATGAAGAGGAGATCGCGTATGTGAAGCAGAATGACGGAAGTTATCTGTTTGATGCGAAAACGTCTATTGAGGAATTTTGTAAGATTGTTGAAATCGATTTGGATACATTCGATCTGGTTTCAGGTGAGGCCGATACTCTTGCCGGAATGATTCTAGAGATAAAAGGGGAATTCCCTTCTGTAGGAGAATCGGTTCACTTTCATGAACATGAATTCGTGGTAGTGGAATTGGATCAACGACGTATCAAGAAACTCAAATATCATCGTTTGGAACAGGAGATTATTTTCGATTAATCCCTTTTCACTATGCCGATACATCTAAAACATAGTTCAAAGAACGAATCTTGGGCAGTTTGGAAAATTGAGGAGAGCGAATCGGATCTTTGCGGTATGCTTTCGGAGAGAGAATGTCATCTGTCTGTCGAGCATATTAAATCCCCTGCCCGTAGATTGGAATACCTTGCTGTGAGACTTCTGTGCGCGGATCTCATCGGTAGTGGTTTTGCGATTGACTATTGTGAAGATGGTTCTCCACGGCTAAAAAGTGAAGGTGAATATCAATTTATCTCAATCTCGCATACGAAAGGATATGCAGCCGTTTATTTGCATACCTCGCACCCTGTTGGTATTGATATTGAACAATATGGAGAGAAGGTATTGAGGATCCGGTCGAAGTTTATCAATGAGGAGGAAGATAAAAGCCTTGATCCGAAGGAATTGGTTTCCCATTTATTGATTCATTGGTCTGCGAAGGAGAGTCTGTTCAAAGCAATGGGACAAACAGGAGTTGATTTCAGGCAGCACCTTCATATCCATCCGTTTGTCCCACTATCTGACGGTTGTTTTGAAGCCCATGAAACACGAACACCGCAAGCCAACCATTATTCAATTCATTATAGGGTAGAGTCTGATTTTGTACTCACTCGAGCCATTCTACTCGTTCCAAACCTCCCATGAGGCGTCAGCCTGCAAGAGGAGCATCTCCAATCCGTTCTTCACCGTGGCTCCACGTTCTTTTCCCCGTTTCATAAACTCGGTTACATTCGGGTTGTACAGCATGTCGTAGAGAATATGTCGCTTGGTCAATAGGTGATACGGAATATCGGGGCAGGCATCAACGTTCGGAAACATACCTACAGGGGTGGCATTGACAATTACTTGATGGAAATTCATAATCGCCTCGTTGAGTTCTGAATAGGTGAGATGTGCTTCTCCCTTATTGCGTGAAACCATTTTGACATCGAGTCCTAATTGCTTCAATACATAGTAGGCGGCTTTGGCAGCACCGCCGGCACCTAAGATAAGAGCCCCTTGATGATGGTTTTCCAACATGTAATCGATCGAACGTTGAAATCCAATCACATCACAGTTGTATCCCTTCAATCGCACCTCCCCCTTCTTGTCTTTGATAAATTTGATTACATTGACTGCTCCGACAGCTTTAGCCGTAGCATCCATCTCATTGAGGTATTTGATAACTTTCTCTTTGTAAGGGATCGTTACATTGAGTCCGTTGAGCTTAATGTTCTCTTTAATCAAATCGGGAAACGCATCGATGGAAGGAAGCTCGAAGTTTACATACTCCGCATTAATCCCCTCGTTGGCAAACTTCTCGTTGAAGTACCCCATGGAAAAGGAGTGTCTTAGCGGAAAACCGATCAATCCGTATTGGGTCATGTTCTTATGGAATAGTTGAAAGGAAGGAAAGAGCGAGCAACCGATCAGAAATCAATCGGTTGCTCTCCTCCCTTGATTCAACGGGTTAGGTAATTCAGTACATTTTTCTCAATCCGAGAAGCTACATCACCCTCATTGGCTTTAACAAATTTCTCGCCGGTGATATTTTCAAATAGTTCGATGTATCGTTCGCTAATGCTGTTTACGATCTCTTCGGTCATTTCGGGTACCTGTTGGCCGGTTTGTCCTTGAAACCCATTTGCCATCAGCCATTCGCGCACAAACTCTTTGGATAACTGTTTTTGAGCTTCTCCTTTTTCAAATCGTTCCTGGTATCCTTCCGCATAAAAATAGCGAGAAGAGTCGGGAGTGTGAATCTCGTCAATCAGATAGATCTTACCATCGCGACGTCCGAATTCATATTTTGTATCTACGAGAATCAATCCTCTTTGAGCGGCTATCTCTGAACCACGTTGGAACAGAGCAAGGGTGTATTTCTCCAAAAGAGCGTACTCTTCCGGTGATACCAATCCTTTTGATAGAATCTCTTCCTTGGTGATGTCTTCATCGTGCAGTCCCTGTTCGGCTTTTGTGGTAGGGGTGATGATGGGAGTAGGGAATTTCTGATTTTCTTTCATTCCATCAGGGATGGGAACACCGCATATTGAGCGAACTCCTTTTTGATAAGCTCTCCACGCGCTTCCACATAAGTAGCCTCTTACAATCATTTCGACCGGATATCCTTCGCACGCTACACCGGCGGTGACCATTGGATCGGGAGAAGCTAATTTCCAGTTGGGAACAATATCGGCAGTCGCATCCAAAAACTTAGCGGCAATTTGATTGAGAATTTGTCCTTTGTAAGGAATTCCTTTGGGAAGAACCACGTCGAACGCTGAAATGCGGTCAGATACAATCATTACCAATAGCTCATCGTTGATGTTGTACACATCGCGAACCTTGCCATGGTAAACACTCTTTTGTTTCGGAAAGTTGTAGTCCGTTCTTACTAATGCGTTACTCATAATGTTTGCAGTTCTAAATTAGTTATTAATAGTAATTCCCATTCATTGCGGTTTGAAGACCGCTTATCAGTATTAATGGTTTTTCTCGTATGCTTCGACAATGCGTTGTACTAATTTGTGTCTGACAATATCCTCTTTGTCAAATTCAACAGTGCTTATTCCGGGTATGTCGTTTAAGATTTTCATGGCAAAGGAGAGTCCTGATTGTGTATGTGAAGGGAGATCAATCTGAGTCATATCGCCCGTCACAATCATTTTAGCGTTTAACCCCATCCTTGTAAGGAACATTTTCAGCTGAGGTACAGTGGTATTTTGAGCTTCATCGAGAATGATGACCGCGTCGCCAAGGGTTCTACCCCTCATGAAGGCTAATGGTGCTATTTGTATCACCTTGTTCTCCATATACTCCTTGAGTTTTGGCATAGGAATCATATCTTCCAATGCATCATAAAGGGGCTGGAGATACGGATCAATCTTCTCTTTCATATCGCCTGGGAGAAATCCTAACTTTTCACCGGCTTCAACAGCGGGTCGGCTCAAAATGATCTTTCTTACCTCTCTGTTTTTAAGTGCTCGAACGGCCAACGCTATTGCGGTGTATGTTTTCCCTGATCCCGCGGGACCAATAGCGAAAAGCAGATCGTTTGATTCATACGAATCGACAAGTCGTTGCTGGTTTTTTGTGCGGGCTACTATCGCTTTGCCGTTGATACCGTAAATAATCAGGTTGTCTACCTTTAATTCGCGGGGCGTGTCTCCTTTGATAATCTCAATGATAGTGGCTTCGGATAGGCTATTAAACTGAGAACAGTGTTCCTCGAGTCGAGTCATGATCTCTTCGAACCGCTCTGTTTCTTCTTTACTCCCAAGGACTTTTATTGTATTTCCCCTCATTCCGATTCGCAATTTGGGAAACAGGTTCTTAAGAAGTTGTAAATTGGAATTGTTTACTCCATAAAAAACCACCAAATCTACATCAGACAGGACAAATACTTTTTCAATCATTCAAATATACACTGAGAAGTGGGTAAACATCGGTATTTCACAACGCAAACCTACAAAAAAAGTTTGATATTTCATTCTGTCCGGACTCATATTCTTTTTGTATTGTGTTTCCTTGAATCTTTCTGTTAAAATCGTCCTTGTATTGATCTTTTTTGGTAATAATGGGATCGATAAAATGATATTGAATAGATTGTTTTACTTTCTTTTTGTCATGCTGATAGATTGGAGGTATAAGAACAGGAAAACACCTTGTTTTCAGCTTTTATCCATGTGGAATAAGGATTGAGTTGCGATTGTAAAGAGCTATTTTTGCCTTCCATCATTTATGTTGAGATGAATATATGGAATATATTTTTATTCTTTCAAATTAAGCCTTCGGATAATTTGTAACTATTTACACCCTATTTTGTAATAATGTATTATGAAAACAGTGATTAGGCTTCCTATTTAGTAGAACGATCAATTACTTCAGATCAAAAAGTAAATAATTATGCTCAGATTATGATTAAATGATTACTTTTGCATTGTGAAATAATCAAAATATCAGAATATACGAATTTTATTTGACATATTAATAATATGAGATTTTCTAAACTACACGGAACCGCCAACGATTATATTTATATAGATACAACATATCGTCAGGTAGAACTCTCTCCTTCTGTTATACGTTATATGTGTGATCGCCATCGTTCGATAGGAGGTGATGGGGTAGTTTTTATTGCAAATTCTGATGTGGCTGATTTTAAAATGCGCATGTTTAATGCCGACGGGTCTGAAGCTGAGATGTGTGGAAATGCCTCGCGTTGTGTCGGAAAATATGTGTATGATAAGGGTCTAACCGATAAGACTGAAATTACTTTGGAGACAAATGCAGGAATCAAACCCATGGTGTTGGAAGCGGATGGCTCACATGTGACCAGTGTTACCGTGGATATGGGAGAACCTGTTGCAATAGGAGGAAAAGAACGGTTGAGTATAGATGGTATTGATTATGAATATATCTTTGTATCGATGGGAAATCCTCATGTTGTAATCTTTGTTGAAGATGTAAACCAAATTTCTATTGAAACGATAGGTCCGAAGATAGAAACTCATCCTAATTTTCCGAACCGCACCAATGTGGAATTTGCGCGAGTAGTTGATTCGTCAACCATTGAAATGCGTGTGTGGGAAAGGGGCGCTGGTGAGACTTTGGCATGTGGAACCGGTGCATGTGCAACGCTGGTTGCGGCCTCTGTTAGCGGACGAAGCGATCGACAAGCAACGTTGAAGCTGCGTGGAGGAGATCTGCATATTGATTGGAGTATTGAAAATAATCATATATATCTCTCCGGGGCTGCAGAATTTGCTTTTGACGGAGAGATTGATCTTCCGATGATAAGAGCACTTGTAAAATGATCGACTGAAAAAGATCGGATTAACGAATAACAAATCCCCTCAAAGAATGACACTTATAAACGACCATTTTCTGAAATTACCCGAGAATTATCTGTTTTCTGATATCGCAAAAAAGGTAAACGCGTTTAAGGTAATAAATCCGAAAGCAAAGGTGATCAAGCTGGGTATCGGCGATGTAACCCGACCGATAGCACCATCGGTGATCAGAGCTCTACATGACGCGGTAGATGAGATGGGGTATGAGGATACATTTCATGGATATGGTCCGGAGCAGGGATATCGTTTCTTGATCGATCTTATTTTAAAACATGATTTTGCGTCGCGTGGTGTTCATTTGGACCCCGATGAGATATTTATTAACGATGGGGCAAAGAGCGATACCGGAAATATAGGAGATATTTTGCGTCACGATAACCGAGTAGCTATCACTGATCCTGTTTATCCGGTATATGTCGATACGAATGTGATGGCAGCGCGTGCAGGCGAATTGGGTAAAGATGATCGTTGGAGCAATATTATCTACATTCCCTGTACTGTAGAGAATAACTTTATACCCTCTTTGCCCGAAGTGCGTCCTGATATTATCTACCTTTGTTATCCGAACAATCCCACAGGAACCGCCTTGACAAAGGCTCAATTAAAACAATGGGTAGATTATGCGTTGGCAAACGAAGTGTTGATTTTTTTTGATGCCGCTTATGAAGCCTTTATACAGGATGACAATGTTCCTCACTCCATATATGAAATCAGAGGAGCAAAGAATTGTGCTATTGAATTTAGAAGTTTCTCGAAGACTGCCGGTTTTACGGGACTTCGATGCGGATATACTGTTATTCCCAAAACATTGAAAGGGGTAACCATTGATGGAAGAGAAGGATCGTTGAATGCTTTGTGGAATCGTCGTCAGTGTACAAAATTCAATGGAACTTCCTACATTATACAACGAGCTGCAGCTGCAACCTTTACCCCAATCGGGAAAAAGGAGGTGAAGGAGTCAATCGCCTATTATATGGGTAACGCGCGGATTATTTCTGAAGGTCTGAGCGAAATCGGATTGAATGTGTTTGGCGGAACCAATGCCCCTTAGGTGTGGGTGAAAACTCCCGATGGACTCTCTTCGTGGCGATTCTTCGATCGATTATTGTACGAGCGTCATGTGGTAGGAACACCCGGTGTGGGCTTTGGTCCGAGCGGGGAGGGATATATTCGACTCACTGCCTTTGGAGATAGAAATCAGATTATTGAGGCAGTGGATCGGATAAAAGAGTGGAAAATATAACAAAGCATTTTTAAAGCATATGGAGCCTTTGAAACATGAATGCGGAATCGCATTAATTCGTTTACGTAAACCGCTGAGCTATTATCAGGAAAATTATGGTACATCCGCCTACGGATTGCAAAAACTTTACCTGCTAATGGAAAAACAGCATAATCGTGGACAGGAAGGTGCCGGTATTGCTTTGCAGAAAATCGACCCACTTGCCGGAAATGAATATATATTCCGTGAAAGAGCCTTGGGTAGCGGAGCAATCCAAGAGGTTTTTCAAGCTGTAGATAAAAATAATGAGGCCGAATTGTATCTTGGACATCTGCGCTACAGTACGACGGGACGCCACGGTATTGCATATACCCAGCCGTTACTAAGACGGAATAACTTTTTAAGCCGTACACTTGTTTTGGCAGGAAACTTTAATCTGACAAATGTGGACGAGGTTTTCAATCGCTTGGTTGATCAAGGACAACATCCGAGAATGTATTCAGATACTTACCTGATGCTCGAATCGATGGGCTATTACCTGGATATGCATACGTCAGGAGGGAAAAAGGCCGATATGCCCCAAGTGCTAAGAAGTGCTTCCGATAATTGGGATGGAGGTTATGCAGTATGTGGAACTACCGGAGATGGAAATGCCTTTTGCTTCCGTGATCCACACGGGATTCGTCCGGCGTTTTATTACATAGATGACGAGGTGGTAGTGGTAGCCTCGGAGCGACCTGTAATTCAAACTGTTTTTGATGCTCCTCAAGAAAAAATACCTGAATTGGAACCCGGGATGGCTATTCTTATCTCAAAGGATGCGGAGGTGTCTTTTGCTTCAATTCATCCGGCGGAAACAAAGAAATCGTGTTCTTTCGAACGTATCTATTTCTCACGGGGAAGTGATGCCGATATCTATAAAGAGAGAAAAGAGTTGGGCCGATTATTAGTTCCTTCAATTTTAGAAACAGTCGATTTTGATATCGATAATACAGTCCTCTCGTTTATTCCCAATACAGCAGAGACCGCCTTTTATGGTATGATGGAGGGTTTTGACTCCTACCTCAATGAGATTAAGACCAAGATGATTCTTGAGCAAGGAGATCGGTTGTTTCCGGGTGTCGTTCAAGAAATCTTGAATCGCAGAGTACGTGTGGAGAAAGTTGCGGTGAAGGATATCAAGCTCCGTACCTTTATTGCTCAAGAGAATAGCAGAAATGATCTGGCAGCCCACGTGTACGACGTGACTTATGGGATTGTGCGAGCTGAGAAAGATAATCTTGTTGTGATTGACGACAGCATTGTTAGAGGGACAACCCTTAAACAAAGTATTATAAAAATGCTTGACCGACTTCGTCCTAAACAGATTGTGATAGTCTCTTCCTGTCCTCAGGTTAGATATCCTGATTGTTATGGGATAGATATGAGTATGCTTTCTGAATTTGCCGCTTTTCGCGCAACCATTGAGTTGTTGAAAGAGCGAGGAATGGAATATATTATTGACGAGGTGTATCAACTCTGTTTGGAATCGATCAACAGACCTACGGAGGTTAATCACGTGAAACGTTTGTACGCGTCTTTCACTGATGAGGAGATTGCTGAACGAATGGCACAAATGTTTACACCTTATGGAACCAAGGCCCGGGTATCTATTGTTTTTCAGACTGTAGAAGGATTACGTAGGGCTTGTCCAAATCATACCGGAGACTGGTATTTTACCGGAGATTATCCCACAATCGGAGGTAATCGGGTTGTTAATCGCGCGTTTGTCAATTGGGTTGAAGGTCACGAACAGCGCTAATATTTTATCTAATTTTCTTTTTCTTCTTTTCAGAATCAACAACAGAACAGGTAGACGTTTTTTTAGTATTCACTCCGTCGGCATATTGTCGGCGTTAATAAATGATGATATGAAACCTCTACTTGAAATTCTCTGTTGGGCGGTTCTTCCCAGCTTCCAAAACCCCTGCGGGGGGAAATAAGAACACACTTTTATCCAGCAGCTGCTGAGGCTTAGCTACCCTCTTTCCATGCAGCCTTGAGACGTCTCTTTTTCATTTCTATTATGTTTTTCACCCTCTCAATCCGGAGATGGGTCGGGGTGGTGTTTTCCTGTAAATTATCCATTAGAAAAAAACAAAATGAAAACTACAATCAGACTAATCGTTTTGGTTGCTGTAGCAACCGTTGTATCCATACCGCTTAAGGCTCAAAGTGAGAATAAAATTCAGTTTAAAGCAGGAGCTGATTTGGTCAGTTCATATGTGTGGCGTGGAATGTATCAAACAGGGGTAAGCTTTCAGCCCACCCTGTCGGCTTCTTTAGGCGGATTTACTCTTGGCGCGTGGGGTAGTACCGATTTCTCAACCATGGCAAAAGAGATGGACCTTTTTCTTACCTATTCCTACAAAGGTTTAACCCTTGGAGTGACCGATTATTGGTGGAGTGGTCAGGGTGCTAAATATTTTGATTATAAGGCGAAGCACTATTTGGAAGGAACATTGGGATACTCATTTGGTGAAAAATTCCCACTGTCAGTTACTTGGAATACGATGTTTGCTTTTGACTCTGATAAGAGTGAGCAAGGAAAACAAATGTATTCTACCTATATCAATCTGGATTATCAATTCAGAGTGAACGATGTCAACCTTACTGCCGGAGTGGGTATTACTCCTTGGAAAGGAATTTATTCGGACAAATTTGATGTGATGGCTATATCATTGAAGGGAGCGAAAGAAATCCCTCTTACCGATAAATTTTCTCTTCCGTTGTTTGTGCAGGCCATCGCTGCTCCGGCTCGTAATGACTTCTTTTTGGTTGTCGGATTGTCATTTTAGATTTAGTAATAAAACAAGTGCTGTGCGAAACAAGCATAAAAGTCAAATATATACACAGATCGAAAGAGTTGTTTATTTGAATTTTATGCGAGTTTCATGCAGCTTAAATAAAAAGAATAAATAAACGTATGAAAAAGATTGAAGCAATTATTCGAAAATCAAAATTCGAAGAGGTGAAAGAGGCCCTTTATGCGGCGGATATCGAATGGTTCTCTTACATGAATGTGAGAGGAGTAGGGAAAACTCGCCAAGAGCGAATTTACAGAGGTGTAATTTACGACACAAGCTACATTGAGCGTATTATGCTTTCGATCGTAGTTCGGGATGTCAATCTTGAAAAGACGGTACATGCTATTTTGAGTGCGGCTAATACCGGAGAAATTGGAGATGGCCGCATCTTCGTGACGCCTGTTGATGAGGTTTACAGCATTCGGACAGGATTGAATGGCGAAAAAACATTGTATAACGCAGAGAAGTAAGTTTGAATCGATTAATTAAGGAATAAAAAATATATATTATGGAAAAAGGATATAAGAAACACAGCGAAAGGAAGCTCTGGATAGCATGTGTTATGTTTTTATTTACGTTAGTAGGTGGCGTAAGTACGTTTGCTCAAGATTCAATTGCAAAAATAGATACTGTTGGTGCCTTACAAGATTCAATGATGGTGGCTACTACTGAGGTGGTAGAAGCAGTTGAAACCGTAGCTTCTCCAACACTGGACAGTGGAAATACAGCGTGGATCATCGTTGCTACAGTTCTTGTTATGTTGATGACTATTCCTGGATTGGCTTTATTCTATGGAGGATTGGTACGCCAAAAGAATGTGTTGAGCATTATTATGCAATGCTTACTCTGTGTGGGTGTAATTAGTATTCTTTGGGTTGTTTTCGGCTACAGTTTTGTGTTTGGAAGCGGTTTTGCGGAATCGGGGAATATATTGGGAAATGTCATTGGTGGTTTCGACAAAATAATGCTGAATGGAGTTACCTCGGATAGTCTTTCAGCGGGGAATATCCCTGAGATTCTTTTTGTGCTTTTTCAATGTATGTTTGCTGTAATTACTCCTGCACTCATTGCCGGAGCATTTGCCGAACGAATCAAGTTTTCCGGTTTTCTACTTTTTACCGTGCTTTGGGTTGTGTTTACATACATACCGATGGCCCATTGGGTATGGGGAGGCGGATGGCTTCAAAAGATGGGAGCAATAGACTTTGCCGGTGGAACTGTTGTACATATCAATGCTGGGATTTCTGCTTTGGTAATGGCACTTATGTTGGGTCGTAGAAAAGACTATAAAGTGGGATCTCCGATAACTCCTCACAATATAACGTTCGTATTTATGGGAACAGCATTCTTGTGGTTAGGATGGTTTGGTTTTAACGCCGGTAGTGGTTTGGCTGCTGATGGAATAGCTGCCAACGCATTTTTGGTTACGCACATCGCTACTTGCGTGTCAGCGATGACTTGGATGATTATTGATTGGTTCCACTACAAGAAACCCACTACTATTGGTGTGTGTACAGGTGCTGTGGCTGGTTTGGTTGCCATTACTCCCGCTGCAGGGACAGTCGATGTTACAGGATCAATCTTTATCGGATTGTTCTCTTCACTCATTTGCTATGTGATGGTTGCAATAATAAAACCTCGTCTCAAATACGATGATGCGTTAGACGCTTTCGGTGTGCATGGTATTGGAGGAATTGTTGGATCAGTTCTCACAGGAGTATTTGCTACACAAGCCATTTCGGGTGAGGGTGGAGTTCAAGGATCTCTATATGGCGATTGGAATCAATTGTGGATACAAATTATTGCGACAGTTGCTTCTATTATATTCAGCGGAGTTATGACTTATATAATATTTCAAGTGGTAGATAAATTGGTCGGCCTTCGTGTAGATAAACGTGTTGAGGAGGAAGGTCTTGATGTGTACGAGCATGGAGAAGCTGCCTATAACTAAAGGTATCATGCTTAATCAACTATTGAATTGTAATTAAGTAATATGAAGCCGTAATTGTTTGTCAATTACGGCTTCTTGCCCTTTATACTTGATGGGATTGCCATGAAGAGATAGATATTGATGTGCCGATACTGTACTTCATCTATCTCATGGTAGATATTGAAATCTGTCAAATATTTATTCATCACAACGAATTAATCAACGGCTTGACACTCTTTTATCCAATCTTTGTTTCGTTTGGCCTCAAAGATTGATTCTAATTCAGCGATCTTAATATGTCGGAAGATAGCTATTAGTGACAAAAAATAAATACCAATCTTCCTGTTGTGATAAATGTGTTGATAATTGACAAATAAAATATCAATATGATATGTTTAGTATTTAAATAACTTTCATATTGATAGTGTAGATTTTTTATATTCAGATTTATTCCTATTTGAATTTCTTTGTTTTGACTTTTTGTATAGCTTTGCAGTGCAATAAATGACAAAATGAAAACAATATAGCTTTTATATTTGTTTATTGATTAAAATAACGTCTTTATTATGTCATAATGAATTATGTGTATATTGAGAATAAAAAAGAAAGGAATACAGACAGGTACTGTAAATAATGCTGCTTTCAATCAGGAATAACCTGTTCTGTTTGATTATTGCCCTTTGATGAGGTGCAGATAATCAATTAAGGTGGCTACGCCGTGAGGCGTGGCGCCTTTCTTAAACCAACCATAATTGAGAATAATGATAACAGATTCATTTTTTTGAAGATATTATATGTAAGACTTTCCACCATTTTAATAACTATTTAATTGAAAGTAGAGATGAGCACACTCAGATTTAAAACAATTTTTGAGGCTTCACGCCGAAAAGCAGTAACCATTGAGGCTCCTAAAGGTCGTCCGTCACAATATTTCGGACAACAGGTTTTTAACCGCGAAAAAATGCAGAAGTACCTTTCGAAGGTAACATACAATATCTTAATCAATTCTATTGATAATAATATTCCGCTGAGCCGTGAAGTTGCCGAAGGGGTAGCTACAGGTATGAAGCAATGGGCGGTTGAACTAGGCGCAACTCACTATACACACTGGTTTCAACCTCTTACCGGAGGTACAGCCGAGAAGCATGACTCGTTTGTAGAACACGATGGTCGTGGAGGAATGATTGAAGAGTTTGCCGGAAAGGTGTTGATTCAGCAAGAACCCGATGCATCGAGTTTTCCGAGTGGAGGTATTCGTAATACGTTCGAAGCTCGTGGATATACTGCATGGGATCCCTCTTCTCCTGCCTTTGTAGTGGATGATTGTCTATGCATTCCTACGATCTTTATTTCATATACAGGTGAAGCCTTGGACTATAAGACTCCTCTTCTGAAAGCCTTGCATGCAGTAGATCGCGCTGCGGTTGAGGTGTGTCGTCTTTTTGACCCTGAGGTTAAAAAGGTGTATAGCTATTTGGGATGGGAACAAGAGTATTTCTTGATTGATGAAGCTTTCTATGCCGCTCGTCCTGACCTGATGTTGACCGGACGTACATTGATGGGTCACGATAGTGCCAAGAATCAGCAGTTGGAAGACCACTATTTCGGTTCTGTTCCTACTCGTGTCATGTCGTTTATGAAAGACCTGGAGTACGAAGCACTGAAACATGGGATTCCAGTGAAAACACGCCACAATGAAGTTGCTCCCAACCAGTTTGAGTTGGCTCCTATATATGAAGAAACCAATCTTGCCAACGATCACAACCTATTGGTTATGGCTATCATGAAGCGTGTGGCGCGTCGTCACAACTTCCGCGTGCTTCTTCACGAGAAACCATTCAAAGGAATCAACGGATCGGGTAAGCACAACAACTGGTCGTTGGGTACTGATACGGGTGTTAATCTTTTAAGCCCCGGTAAAACAGCTGCCGACAATTTGCAGTTTGTTACATACTTAGCAGTTATATTGAAAGCAGTACATACGCATAACGGATTGCTCAAAGCCTCCATCTCTTCAGCAACCAATGCCCATCGTTTAGGAGCAAACGAAGCTCCCCCTGCAATTATCTCTTGTTTCTTAGGAAAACAGTTGACAGAGGTGTTGAATAAAATCGAGTCGTCTTCCAAAGAGGAGGCAATTGTCTTTGACGATAAGATTGGATTGAAATTAGGTGTTGCCCATATTCCTGAGATTCTTCTTGACAACACAGACCGTAACAGAACTTCTCCCTTTGCATTTACAGGAAACCGTTTTGAGTTCCGTGCCGTTGGTTCTTCTGCAAACTGCTCTGCCGCTATGATTGCCTTGAACACGGCAGTCGCGTATCAACTAACTCAATTCAAATCGGAAGTGGATGCGTTGATGGCGAAGGGAGAAACGAAGGAAGCAGCCCTATTCCACGCAATTCAGCAATACATCAAAGATTCAAAAGCGATTCGTTTTGATGGAAACGGCTATTGTGACGAGTGGAAAGCCGAGGCTGTGAAGCGTGGCCTTGATACTGAAACCAGTGTTCCGCTGATCTTCGACCGTTATTTGTTGCCTTCGACAGTGGAGATGTTTACCAAAACGGGAGTATTGAGCGAGGTGGAGTTGCATAGCCGTTGCGAAGTGAAATGGGAAACCTATGTGAAGAAAATCCAAATTGAGGCACGTGTATTGGGAGATTTGGTAATGAATCACATCATTCCGATCGCATCTCGTTATCAAGCTCAGTTGGTTGCCAACATGACAGGTATGAAAGAGGTGTTCGACGCGAGCGAACTCCCCAAATTGATCGAACATGATAAAGAGATTGTTCGTGACCTGTCGCAGCATATCGCAGCTATTAAAGCTCAAGTTGATGAATTGATTGCTGCTCGTAAGAAGGCAAACACTATTGATAGTGAGCGTGAAAAGGCGATTGTGTATCATGACATAGTGGCTCCACTTCTTGACACTATCCGTTATCACATCGATAAACTCGAATTGGTGGTGGACGACGAAATGTGGACCCTTCCTAAGTACAGAGAGATGTTATTTATTCGCTAATCCTTGTTGAGTTGAAGGGCTGTTAAGGGGGATTCATCCCTATTAACAGCCCAACGATTCTACAATTCAATATAGAAACTTATGTGTGGAATCATAGCATTATTCGATCTGCAGAAACCAGTACAGCAATTACGACCGATGGCCCTTGCTATGGCAAAGAAGGTCAGACATCGTGGACCGGATTGGTCGGGGATTTACACTGGTGAGAAGGCTATTATGGCTCATGAACGTTTGTCGATAGTCGATCCTTTGTCCGGAGCACAACCCTTTTATGGGCCGGATAAGAAAACGGTATTGGCGGTGAATGGTGAAATATACAACCATCAACAAATACGAGACGGCATTTGCAGCGATTATCCCTTTTCAACCAAGAGCGACTGTGAGGTGATCTTATCATTGTATCATAAGAAAGGATTGGATATTTTTGAAGATATAAGTGGAATCTTTGCTTTTGCTTTGTACGATGTTGAACAAGATGCCTACTTGATAGCACGAGATCCCATTGGAGTAATTCCTCTTTATATTGGAGCCCTTGCCGATGGAACTAAAGTAGTTGCATCCGAACTGAAGGCATTGGAGGGATATTGCACGGAGATAGAATCTTTTCCTCCGGGACATTATTTGTGGAGTAAGGAAGGAAAGATCAAACAGTGGTATCAGCGTGAGTGGGATAGTTATGAAGCAGTAAAGAACAATACCACCAGCATGGAGGAACTTCGCACGGCATTGGAAGATGCCGTACGTCGTCAATTGATGAGTGATGTTCCTTACGGAGTATTATTGAGTGGAGGATTGGATTCTTCTATTATTTCGGCTGTCGCAAAACTGTATGCCGATAACCGTGTCGAAACAGGAGGAACACAACGAGCTTGGTGGCCGCAACTTCACTCTTTTGCTATCGGGTTGGAAGGATCCCCTGATTTATCGGCGGCACGTAGAGTGGCTGATCATATCGGAACAATCCATCACGAAATACATTATACGATCGAAGAGGGAATGGATGCTGTCCGGGATGTAATTTACTATCTCGAAACATATGATGTTACCACAGTAAGAGCCTCTACCCCTATGTATCTCTTGGCTCGTGTGATAAAGAGTATGGGTATCAAGATGGTGTTGAGCGGTGAGGGAGCCGATGAGATATTTGGTGGTTACCTCTATTTTCACAAGGCACCTACGGTTGAAGAG
>JBKEBB010000372.1:0-2302 GCA_047972845.1 Bacteroidales bacterium | reverse complement strand
CAAGTAAGCCTCCGCGAGTCTGCGCTTCCAGTGCAGTTAATGCCTGTGGGTCAATACCCGGAAGAACCACATACGCTCCGAAACGATACACCATTACCAAAAGGATAGTGGTGAGGATACGGTTACGAAGATCCTCAATCTTCCAAATATTTTTCAAAGTATCGATCGTTCTCATCAGATTATAGTTTTACGATGGTTCCACCGGCGGCTACGATAGCCTCTTCAGCCGACTTAGAAAATGCATGAGCAGTCACATCCAATTTCGCAGTAATTGTTCCTTTAGCAAGAACTTTCACAAGCTGGTTTTTAGAGATGAATCCTGCTTCTACCAACATTTGCACATCTACACTGGTCGTGTTTGCTTTTTCAGCAACCAGTTGGATAGTGTCGAGGTTGATGGCTTTATATTCTACGCGATTGATGTTATTGAAACCAAATTTGGGTAAACGACGCTGAATAGGCATCTGTCCACCTTCAAAACCGATTTTCTTCGAATAACCCGAGCGTGATTTAGCCCCTTTGTGTCCACGAGTAGAAGTACCTCCTTTTCCTGAACCTTGTCCGCGACCAATACGTTTACGGGTTTTAGTAGCACCGCAAGCGGGTTTTAATATACTAAGCTTCATAATTTCTACGATTTTTTCTGTTAGTCAACTATTGCGATAAGGTGTCTTACTTTCTCCACCATACCCATGATCTGGGGAGTAGCTTCGTGCTCAACCACGCGGTTCAGTTTCTTCAATCCGAGCGCATCCAGAATTCGTTTCTGAATTGCGGGACATTTGATACGGCTTTTTACCTGTTTAATTTTTATTGTTGCCATTATATCCAATATTTTAACCGTTGAACACTTTTTGCATTGACACACCACGATGTTTAGCTACTGTATATGCATCGCGCAACTCTTCGAGCGCCAAGATAGTAGCTTTAACAAGATTGTGGGGGTTTGATGAGCCTTTTGATTTGGCCAATACGTCTGTAATACCTACACTCTCAAGAACCGCGCGCATCGCACCACCGGCTTTAACTCCGGTACCATGAGAAGCGGGTCTGATAAGTACTTCGGCACCACCAAACTTAGCTACCTGCTCATGAGGAATTGTTCCTTTTAATACAGGTACTTGTACCAAATTTTTCTTGGCGGTTTCAACTCCTTTAGCTATGGCAGTTGTCACCTCATTGGCTTTTCCTAATCCCCAACCAATCACACCGTCTTCGTTTCCTACAACGACGATTGCTGAGAAACTGAAGGTTCTACCTCCTTTAGTAACCTTGGTTACTCTATTGATTGCAACCAAACGATCCTTAAGCTCTATATCGTTAGTCAATCTTACTCTATTACTCTTTACTGCCATAATATTAAAATTTAAGCCCACCTTTACGAGCTGAATCGGCCAATTCTTTAATTCTACCATGGAAAAGATAACCGTTACGATCAAACACTACTGTTGTAATGTTAGCATCGATTGCTTTTTTTGCAATTGCGGCACCTACTGCGGCTGACATCTCTTTTTTTGGAGCTTTCTCCATTCCCAAAGAAGAAGCAGCGACCAATGTTTTACCTGTAAGGTCATCAATGATCTGAGCGTAAATCTGTGCGTTGCTTCTAAATACGGTCAAGCGGGGACGCTCTGAGGTACCATTAATTTTACCTCTGATGCGCAATTTTATCTTGGCTCTTTTTTCTATCTTATTCATTGCTATTCTCAATTAAACAGTTTATTTCTTACCTGCAGATTTACCTGCTTTACGGCGTACGATCTCACCTACGAAGCGAATACCTTTACCTTTGTATGGTTCAGGTTTTCTAAGTGAACGAATCTTCGCACACACAAGACCCAATAATTCCTTGTCTGACGACTCAAGAATAATCAACGGGTTTTTGTTACGCTCAGATTTAGTTTCTACTTTAACCTCACTAGGTAATTTGAAATATATATTGTGTGAATAGCCCAACGAAAGGTCAAGGACCTGACCGTTGTTGGCAGCTCTAAAGCCTACTCCTACCAATTCCATCTCTTTCTTATAGCCTTCGGAAACTCCGATCACCATGTTTTGAATAAGGGCACGATAAAGACCGTGTAGTGCACGATGTTCTTTTTCGTCCGACGGACGGGATACAGATAATGTAGAGCCTTCGACAGCTATTTTAATATCGGGGTTCAACTGTTGCGACAATTCTCCCTTCGGACCTTTTACTGTCACTTGGTTAGTGTCGTTCACTTCAATTTTTACTCCAGCAGGAACACTGATAGGTAATTTTCCAATTCTTGACATAATATGCTTCTCCTCCCAG
Organism: Bacteroidales bacterium; assembly: GCA_047972845.1. GTDB lineage: Bacteria > Bacteroidota > Bacteroidia > Bacteroidales > JBKEBB01 > JBKEBB01. The sequence continues at coordinate 6 of JBKEBB010000372.1, read as the reverse complement.
ATTAAT
>JBKEBB010000301.1:0-5889 GCA_047972845.1 Bacteroidales bacterium | reverse complement strand
ATCAGAAGCAAATCAAAAATATGCAGACTCTTTAAGCAATCTGGTAAATTTCTACTTAGGTGACAGAACAGACGAAATTTCCAATGAATTTAAAAATATGCTTATTGTTTCAATTGATCAGTTTAGAAATCAAGACGCGAACAGTTAAGACTTAATCTGACAGTTGCGGGTAGAGGAACTGTCAGATCAGATCGAAACTATTTCACTATATGGCATTCGTTCCAATTTTGGCGGCTGTTTTAGAGTTTAGGATTTTTATTTTTCAGTTTCGGAATGACAATCTGCTTTCTAACTTCCGATTTTTCCTCTTTCGGCAACCGTGGATCTCTGAATGACTCCTGATAATCAGGGTCTGATTTGTTAACCTTCCATAGAAACGGATACGCAAAGCCACCGCTGTACCATTTTACTTTGGCTTTTGCTATAAAGCCATTTTCTACAAGAATTTTATCCCTGATACGCATTTCATACTTTCCATATTTGATAAACTCATCCGGATTTTTGCTGCTGAAAAATACCTTATCCTTTTCATCGTTCAGAAAAATATAAGCCGAAAATTTTCCACTATTATCTTTCTGCATCATATTTTCGAGATAGATAAATCCTCCCTCTTGCAATGTTTGCCTTTGTTCCGATGACAATTCTACACCTCTGATAGATGGGGTTTTCGGTTGGGATTCGGATTCTTGTTGTACTTTATTGTCCGCTTCCTGTTTAGCTTTCTGCTCTACCTGCTCTCTCAATTGTTCCTCTAATCCTCGTTTTTTGGCTTCCTTGACATTCTTCTCAAATACCTTTTTGAAATTTCCAAAGCTGAATTTCCGATCAATTTCCGATCCTTTAAAGCACACGTTATCATATCGGAACGATACACCCTCAATCTCTTTGGTTGTTCGCTTTAGTTTATATTCGAGCTCAATCCCGAACTTTTGAAGAGCAAATCGTAAATCAGCCAGATGTTTGCAATCAGACAAAACCGATTTTATATCATCATAAATATAGTATTTTACCTTGTCCGGATTGTTTAGTTTCTCCCGTTTGACATTGTCCTTTCCCTTGCCATAAGTCAAATTATATTTGTCTTTCAGCTTCTTACAAACTTTGATATTCCGCTTATAATCATGGTTGACGGATATTAATTTCAAATCGTTATCAATGCGATTATAAACAATATGCAGGTGGTCATTGTCTGTATTATGATGCCTGACAATAATATATTGAGTATTCTTAATTCCCATTTCCTGCATATATTCTTTGGTCAGTTTGAGCATAAACTCATTGGTCATTCTTGTTTTGTCTTCTGGAGAAAATGATATCGGAATATGCCCCACAGGCTGTTTTATTTCCTTCCTGCCGGAGTGTTGTATCGCAAAGCTGCGGATCATATCTTTAGCATTATCCGCCCAGACTCCTTCGACTTCAAGCAATTCGGCTGTATCATTCATCACATAACTGACACAGCCTTTAAATGATTTTCCTTTGATATTTTTAGCGATCATTAACTAACTGTTTAAAATAATCCACCATTCCTAAGACTTCGGAATATACATCCATGAATCCTGCTATATTAGCTCGTTTCGCTATTTGATTTAAATTATTTGCCATACCCGAAAATTTTCGCATGATGTCTAGTTCTTCCAATGTAAAACGAGATTTGATTCCACCTTTGAGCGTCATCTCCCGAGCATATTGGGTTGCTTTTATCCCCAATTTCTCAGCTTTTTCCTTCACGGTTTTAAAATCTTCTTCTGTCAATTTCAGATTGATTGAAATAGAAAGTTTCGCTTTTTCTTTGGCTGGTCGCCCAATTTTGGGGCTATCCTTTTTCTTATTTTCCATAACATTTACATTTTAGGTTATGAAAATTCGAGTGTACACTTACACTCAGGCGAGCCGAAACGGAAGCGACCATCGGGAGATGAAGTGCAGGATTGCTCCACAGCTTCGGCAGTCAAGTGACCATCGGGAGCGGACTGTTCGGGGCTGAGCCCCCTGCAAGGGCAAGGTATGCACGGAAGTTAACCCGGAGTGCCCGGAGGCACTTTTGGGTAACCCGTGCGATTACCTTGCTCCTTTGACAATCGAAAAAAAAGAAAGAAGCGGGAGCTTCTGCCTTTTTTGAGGGATTGTCAACATTCGAATCGGGCGAGCTTAAATAGAGAATGCCCGACCTTTGCAATACAAGTACTGTATTGCCACCAGCTCTTCATGTGTAAAGAGAGCCGCTTGAATTGAAAATGGCTTTAAATACTTTCATTTTAGTCGGTATAAATGACAACAATAATGTTTCCCAATCTTGATTGAGGAGACAAATATAGAATATAACATTGACAACCAAACACTTCGTGATAATCTTGCCGTAACATGCTTTTATTTGCTACCTTGACGGAGTGGTTTGAGCCGCTTTTACTGCTCAGATTGGTAGTATTACCTATATTACTTTGAAAATATGTATCTTTACGCCATGTTTGAGTATGATGATGAGATAGAATATATGGATTTCTCGGAAGAAGGCTTCCGTGAGGTGCAACAATGCCTTGACCGCTTTGTAGAGGTAAACTATGAGACTGCGCTTGGTATGTTGTACAGGATGAAACCCACACCGGAGGATATTATTCTTTATCGGGGAAAAGTATTGGATATCATCCGTCATAATCCACCGCTAGAAAGTGTTCCCCGTTATTTCAGGGATGGACGGGAGGACTATCTTTGGTACAGTGATTTCTATGATGATATTACCAAAGAAGTTTACCAGCGTTACCGGACATTTACAGCTCCGGAAGTAGAGATAACCCCGGCTAACTATACGGAGGAACTGGCGAAAATTGATTTACCCTACTTCAGGGAACTCATAGACCTTGTATCACTGGAAAAACTCTGTATGCTTTATGAAGCCTATCAACTTTCGAAGAAGACCGAATCCGATACAGAGGAAGAAGCGAATATCGCTTCCGATGTAGAAACCGGTATAGATGTTTCCCAAGAGCCGGAAGCCGGCGAACAAACAGAACTGATCCAACCTGAGCGGCAACCAAAGAAACGTTCCTATGAGCCGAATCTGAACGACAAACAATATATATTGCTCGCTGAGTGTGTGGAAAATATAAGACTCTTTCGCTGGAAGATAAAGACCTCCGAACTAAAAAGGTTATTGAAAGGAAAGTTAACCGAGCCGCTGGAAGTTACCAATCAAAAATCGCTGGTTTATCTCTTAGACCTATTAAGCGAAAACAAGTATATCAAAGATACATGGATGTCGGTTGCGGATGGTAACCGGGACTTCCTCTCTTTCCGTACCGAAGGAAATAAACAACGTTACGGAAACGAACCTCATTATATTACCATGCAACAACTCCTGAATTGTCGTAACCGGAATAAGCGGGAATCTATCGTTGGACTTGTCGAGATAGAAGAAATGATTGATGCGATGGAAGAAAACCGGGATAATTAACCCCAAATATTCCCGCTTGGAAATAATTGGAATATTTCTTTAAAATATTTATGTTCCTCACCTAAATTAGTCTATCTGCTGATATATAGCAAGTTAGTTGGTCTTTGTAATTCTGCCAACACACCTATTCCGACTAATGTCAGGTATATTTTTTCACAAAACCATACTGATTACCAAACATATACCACTCTAACCTGTTAGGTAAAGCTGTTATCTAAACAGCGCAGGCATGGGAGAGTTTCTATCTTGCACCCGATTTCGGAAACAGCCGTTGCGCAAGGTCGCATCTCCGGTTTATCCTTCCGGGAGAGTTTATAATATGAATAAAGCGAACCGTATCCGGGATGACTGAGTATCCTGTTTGAAAAAGTAAGGATGTACAATCTTAATAAAACCAGCTTTGTTACAAAAAAATATTCCCGCATTGTACAAAGCAAAAATCATAGCTTGTGCATCCTTACTGATTTTCCAATGAGATTAAAAGAGAAGTATTACTAAAAATAAAATAGAAATAATATGAGTGACGAACTTGAAAATGCAAAATCAGAAATTGAGGAGAAAGAAATATCCGAAGTTATAGAGAACAGTACTTGAATACCAAGTTCCCGGGCAAAGCAGACTCGGAAGAAAGACGAGGATGAATATGCCCGGCGTTTTCTATCAGTTCGGAAAGTAAAGGATTACACCCCGGTATATATTGATGTCAGAATGAAGGAGAAGCTACAAACATTAGTTTCATCATTACAACATATCGTATCGGATATTACACCGACCATCCTTCTTTCCAATATCCTCGCCGACCATTTATTGGTAAACCGTGAATTAATAACTCGTGCTGCCAACGAAGGGCTAAAGCGTTCTCTTGCCAGTACATTTAGTGATAAAGATATAAAAGAGTAGAAATTATGGAAATAGTATGTATAGATCTTATGGCATGGGAAAGACTCAGGTCGCAAATAAGCAGATTAACCTCAGAAGTGAGTGCATTAAAAGAGTTATATTGTCCCAATCCCCGAGATGGTTGAATAGATTCGGCGGATGTCTGCCGGAGATTAGGTGTCTCAAAGCGGACGTTGCAAACATGGCGGAATAATGGGAAAATTCCTTTCTCTATGTTAGGTGGTAAAGTTTATTTCCACCAGTCAGATATTGACACACTACTTCAATCAGGTATGAAAAGCAAGTAATTATGGATAAATATATCGGTTTTGAGTCCGAAGAGTTCAAGGAGCTCGAAGGGCAAATAGAGCAAGCTCTTGATGATGTACAAAGTGTTCGCGACAAATACCGTCCATCGTTAACTGACAAACGTTACCTAAGTGGAGAAGAAGTCATGGAATACCTTCATATATCACCCCGTACGCTTCAGAACCTGCGGGATAACCGAATAATATGTTATACAACAATAGGCGGCAAGATACTTTATCCCGAAAATGAATTGGAACAGGTACTGCATCAAAACTACCGCTCGCCGGAACTGCCTTTCTAAAAACAGAATAGATAATAAAGTATATATGCAGATTCCGAGGTGAGGGAGCCAAAAGTTGCCTTCGCATTAAATAAAAACAAGCATTCCTAAATAAAATGGGGAATGCTTGTTTTTTTAGATATATGCGTTATCGTCGGGTCGGTCGTTTTCGTTGCTGAGAGGTCTCAATGCTTCCGTAGAGGGTGGAACAGGCAAGTCTTGGAAGCAAAAATACTATCCGCATAGCGGTTGGAGATTTTTATTTCCAACCCAAAGGGCTTTGGGCTTGATTGTTCCGACCCGGGAAGCAACTTCTCCCAGCAACGAGAATGACTGATCCGGCGTTAATTGAGGATTTGAGGATTATTTATTCTCCCCAATATCATAAACCTGTTATCAGTTCTATGGATAACCTTTTCTATTATCCATTCCCTAAACTTCACTGCATCAAGGGAAGTAAGCCGGAATGATAAGGCTATAATCATTTCCAAATCAAAAGAATCGGGTATTAGAACTTTCCCTGCTTGCCTGACTTCTCCGCAAACAGATGGCTTTACAGCCTCAGATTGAATAATTGACTTAATATTTGCCCGAATAGCCTGTTCATGAACTCCAAACAACCGGGCTATCTGCCAATCTTTTAGACGAATTTCTTTTCCTTCACCGGATTCAATAAGTTTTATTAAGCCCCCAACAGTTATTTCTTCTTGTTTCATAGCATAGCTGTTTTTCTTTTTCCTACTTTTCCTATATTTCTGAAATCTGACTGAGGCCTATTGGTCTCAACCTGATACTTGTCCCCAATCTTATCTGTCAGAGCTGCCATATCCCGGCTGATCTTCTCATTCGTGATTTTGGCGTATATTTGGGTTGTATGAATATTGCTATGTCCCAACATTTGGGAAACCGTTTCGATGGGTACTCCCTGCGACAGGCAAACTGTGGTAGCCATTGTATGACGGGCCATGTG
>JBKEBB010000290.1:0-2113 GCA_047972845.1 Bacteroidales bacterium | reverse complement strand
CCAGCAGTTTAATTCCTGTCTCGAGGGTACGAAGGAATGACTCTTCCTCCTCCTTGATCACCTTTGAAATCAACTCCTGTTGTTTGATCAATTCGGGATAAGCATCGCCCATGGTGTCGATCAACGCGGGCAAAAGGCGATATATGAAAGCATGAGATTGTCCTAAGTAGGTATAACCATAACGCACGGCGCGGCGAAGAATGCGTCGGATCACATAGCCTGCCTTAGCGTTGGAAGGCAACTGTCCGTCGGTAATGGCGAATGAGATGGTACGCACATGGTCGGCGATGACACGCATGGCGATGTCAGTCTGCTCGCTCTGTTTGTACTCTATTCCCGCTATCTTACCAATCGCCTTGATGATAGGCTGAAACACATCGGTGTCGTAGTTGGATGTTTTGCCTTGGATGGCCATACATAGACGTTCGAATCCCATTCCGGTATCGATCACCTTCGCGGGAAGACCTTCGAGCGATCCGTCGGCCTAGCGGTTGTATTGCATGAATACAAGGTTCCATATTTCGATCACCTGAGGATGGCTCTGATTGACCAGCGTGAGTCCGTCAACCGCGTTGCGCTCCTCTTCGGTGCGAAGGTCGATATGAATCTCCGAGCAGGGACCACAGGGTCCGGTGTCGCCCATCTCCCAAAAGTTATCTTTTCTATTTCCATTGATAATACGGCCTTCTGGGAGGAATTGTCCCCAAATAGCCGCTGCTTCGTTGTCGCGCTCCAGTCCCTCTTTAGGATAGCCCTCAAACACGGTGGCATACAAACGATCGGTAGGCAGATGAAGCACATCCACCAAGTATTCCCATGCCCACTCGATGGCCTCTTTCTTGAAATAATCACCGAAAGACCAGTTGCCCAACATCTCGAACATGGTATGGTGGTATGTATCGATTCCCACCTCCTCGAGATCGTTGTGCTTACCGCTCACACGCAGACATTTTTGAGAGTCGGCCACACGGGGATATTTAATGGGAACGTTGCCAAGGATAATATCCTTAAACTGATTCATTCCGGCATTGGTAAACATGAGCGTTGGATCGTCTTTGATCACCATTGGAGCAGAGGGAACAATGGCATGTCCTTTAGAAGCGAAAAATTGCTTGTACGATTCTCGAATCTCTTTTGCAGTCATTCTATGGTTAATTTGTTGATTTGTTGATTCGTTGATCAGGGAATATGCTGATCCGCAAACGCTTTAAAGCGTTAAACATATCCACACATCTCCTAAATTGGTTTGCAAAAATAGTGTTATTTACTTACTTTTGCGCCATTACGCTATAAATAATAGCTTTTTTGCCCGCAATTCCATACCTATGAGTAAGAAGGTTTTCTACAGATATAATCCGCATACGCTGACTTATGACAGGGTTTATCCCTCGACAAGACAAAAGTTGCTGGTATTAATGCGCCATCTGTTGGTAGGTATTATTATAGGAATAGGGGTGTTTTATCTGATCAACTATTTCTTCGACTCCCCTTTCGAAAGACAACTTAAGCAGGATTACGACCGACTATATACACAGTACCAACTTCTTTCGCGTCAAGTGGACGAAGGATTGGTGGTGCTCGACCGAATTCAGAAACGCGACGACAACCTTTATCGGGCACTTCTTCAAGCGGAACCACTCCCACTGTCGCTACGCACCTCGGGTATCGGAGGTAGCGGTAGGTCTCGAGAGTTACAAAACATGCCCAACAGCGACCTGATTATTCAGACCACCAAAAAGATTGATCTGCTTCGCAGGCAACTGTATCTTCAAAGCAATTCGTTTGACGAAGTACTCGACCTGACGAGAAACCATGCGGAACGATTGAAATGCATCCCCGCCATTCAACCTATATCGAACAAAGACTTAAAACAGACTGCCTCCGGATATGGAATTCGGATCGACCCGATCTATCGGACCCCTAAATTCCACTCGGGAATGGACTTTACCGCTGCTACCGGCACACCGGTGTATGCTACCGGAGATGGCGTAGTGACCCAAATAGGTTGGGAAACAGGATATGGAAACACCGTGGTGATTGATCATGGATTCGGATACAAAACTCTCTACGCCCACCTACACAAGATCAACACCAAAAGAGGTAAAAGGGTGAC
>JBKEBB010000285.1:0-7349 GCA_047972845.1 Bacteroidales bacterium | reverse complement strand
GTATAAGATGTCACCGACACATAGTCGTCCGGATTAAATCCGGTCGATGCGGCAAAACTCTTCGGAGTGTACTCTTTTCCTTTATAGGTAAATTTCGCGGGACGTTCACCCAAGTAAGCATCTACAATGCCATTCAACGCGTTTAACCACGCGGTTGATAGTTCACGATTGGGATTAGTGATTATATTTTTGGCAAAAGCGATACACGATGATTCCAATTCTCCATGTACATGCATATCCTGTCCATAGTTTAATCCGGGCATCACCTCTTCGGGCACCATACCATAGTTCTTGATCACGTGCAGCACATCGTGGAATGATCCGCCTTGCGAATAGTTTGTGTTGCCGTGCATGCGCACATACTTCACTGCCTTATCAGTATAACAATGACTTACCACAAACATTTCCGAAATGTCAAATTCACCTTTACCCATACGGAGCAGTTCGCTTTCTACAAATCCGATCCCTGAGAAGCTCCAGCAAGTTCCCGTACGGTTTTGATTCTTAACCGGTGTGATCTTATTCTCTTTAACAGTGGTAAAAACATAGGCGGTATCTTTTTGGGCCTGAAGCACCATCGAGAAACAGAAAACCGCAAGCAGCAGATAAATCTTTTTCATTGAACAGGTATTTATATGTTAAGTAAATAGATAATTCAAAGTATAATGAAACTCCGATAACCGGACTCTCAAGCTATTCTATCAGCAATCTTCCGCATCACGTACTTTTTTAAACAGATCGGAGGCAAAAATAAATTCATTCAACAACGTGTTATCGGAGTGCATCACTTGGGATTTGTCTCCTTCCCAAGCCGCTATTCCTTTATTTATAAAAAGAATATGATCTCCAATCCCCATTACCGAGTTCATATCATGTGTATTTATGATCGTGGTCATGTTGTACTCTTTGGTAATATCACTGATCAGTTCATCGATAACGAGCGATGTTTTGGGGTCAAGTCCTGAGTTGGGTTCATCACAAAAAAGATATTTTGGATTCAACGCGATGGCTCTGGCAATGGCCACACGCTTTTTCATTCCTCCGCTTATCTCGGATGGAAAAAGGTTCTCAGCATTGGTCAGATTAACCCTCTCCAAGCAAAACATGGCTCTCTTCATCTTCTCTTTCAAGGTCATTCTCGAAAACATCCTCAATGGAAAAAGTACATTATCAAGAACCGAAAGTGAATCAAACAATGCTGCTCCCTGAAAAATCATTCCCATCTCCATACGGAGACGCTTCACCTCACTGTCGCTCAAAGTGAGAAATTCCCTGTTATCATAACATATCGATCCTTTTTCAGGACGAAAAAGGCCTACTAAACATTTTAAAAGAACTGTTTTACCCGATCCGCTCTGACCGATAATCAAATTAGTCATTCCGGGTTCAAACCTTGTGGTAATGTCTTTTAGCACATCGTTCCCCTCAAATGATTTATATAATCCTGACACCTGAATCATTGCAACATAATTTTAGTAAGAAGCATATCGAGCAGTAGAATCATTACACTGCTCACCACTACCGAATCCGTACTTGCCTTTCCTACCTCTAGTGCTCCCCCCTTGACATCCACTTTGTAACCGTAAAACGATGCACACGTACTGATAACAAATGCAAATACAACCGACTTGATTATTGAATAGGTGATATAGAATGGACGAAAATCATACTGCACTCCGATCTCAAACTTAGTGACCGTGGTCACATCGGTAGTAAGTGCAATAACATATCCCCCAATCACTCCGAAAAACATACTGACGATCACCAACACTGGAATAAACAACATCAATCCGATTGCTTTGGGAAGAATCATATAGTTAGCCGAATTTACCCCCATAATATCGAGCGCGTCAATCTGCTCGGTAATACGCATAGTTCCCACTTCAGAGGCAATATTCGAGCCCACCTTTCCGGCAAGGATCAGACACATAATGGAAGAGGAGAATTCCAGTAAAAGAGTATCGCGGGTAGCAAATCCAAGCGTATAGGCTGGTAATAAGGGAGATTCAATGCTCAAGGCCATCTGCAGACAGATAACCGCTCCTGTAAAAATTGAAATAAGAAATACGATTCCTATCGAATCCACGCCCAATTTATAGATTTCACTGATTAGCTGACGAAAAAACATCGACCATCGATCGGGGATAGAGAACACTTTCCTCATAAGAAGAATATACTCCCCTATTTTATGAAAAATCTGAATCATACAGCATTTTTTATTGCCACAAATATCAGCAATTTTATTGGAATAAGAAAGTGGAATCAACTATATACTCGATTCCAACGGGAAACAATTATGATCCGTATCATCTCATTATCAAATAAAATAGAATTTAAAGTTCCTCTGGTCCTACTTTTTACATACAGATATTACTTCAAACTCACACATATCTATTTCCCATTTTTATTTTCAAAAAATATCAGGTACTTTTATCCTAAGAAAACCACCCATTCAATCACCAATCATGAAACAAACATGAATATCAAATGATTAAACCAATCAAACGGAGATAATTAGTTGACGTTCACATGAGGTTCACACTCCCTTAACCATCCAAATAAATAATCGTATGAAACAAATTTCTACCACATTGGCCCTGACCTTACTCCTTCTGTTTTCGGGATGTTCAGGCAACAACTCTCAGGTAAATGATCCGGTTGAGTATGTGAACGCTTTAACGGGAACAAACAACAATCACAAATTTTCCCATGGAAACACATTTCCAGCGGTAACTCATCCATTTGGAATGCACTTTTGGACTCCTCAAACCGGAGTAAACAATGACAACTTCATCTACACCTTCAACAGTGATTCAATAAGAGGATTCAGACAAACACATTGTCCCAGCCCTTGGATCGGTGATTATGCAACGTTTATGATAATGCCTGTAAGCGGCCCATTGAAAGTACTCGACACCCAACGTGGATCCTCATTTTCCCATGCTGAAGAGATTGCCACCCCCTACTACTATTCAGTTCATCTGACCGATCATGATGTAGTTACCGAAATGACCGCCACTGAACGTTGTGGGTACTTTCGTTTCCGCTTTGATACGTCCAACAATAAATACATCGTATTTGATGCCCATAGACAAGGTTCTTCCGTTCAGATATCTCCCGATAAACAGAGAATTACAGGCTATTGCAAGAATCGAACCAATGGAGTACCCGATAACTTTATCTGTTATTTTATTTTGGAATTTGACACTCCTTTTCGTGAGTACGGGGTATGGACTCCCTCCGAAATTCAGACCAACAACACACAACTGGCCGGAGAACATACAGGCGCATATATCCAATTGCCGGATGATCGGAGTGAAGTGAATGTAAAAATATCCTCATCCTACATTTCGCTTGAACAGGCCGAGTTGGCATTAACCAGAGAGATAGGCAATAAATCATTTGAGGAACAAAAGAATGCCTCTAAAAACATATGGAACGACAGACTATCTCGAATAGAAATCAAAGGGGGAGATAAAACTCAACTGGAAACATTTTATTCCAACTTTTACAGAGCATCGCTCTATCCACGAAAATTTTACGAATTAGATGCGAATAACAATCCTATCTACTTCAGCCCATACAATGGTGAAGTGATGGACGGATACATGTACACCGATCATTGTTTTTGGGACACTTTCAGATCTCTTCATCCATGGCACAATCTGATTTCTCCATCCATAAGCAGAGAGATACTCCAATCCACAATAAACGTATTCAGAGATGGAGGATGGATGCCGGGATGGACAAGTCCGGGATACAGAGAATATGTAATCAGGTCACGAGCAGGGTCTATCTTCGCTGATGCATACAATAAAGGAATACGCGATTTTGATTCAGAAAAAGCGCTGGAGGGAATGATTAAAGAGGTATATGAAAAAGCGCCCAACATATCCATGGGAAGAGTCGGATACGATGTGTACAACGAAAAGGGATATCTGCCCTACCCCGATTTCCACGAAGCGACTTCCATTTCATTGGAGTATGCGTACGATGATTATTGCATAGCTCGAATGGCTGAAATGATGGGAAAAGAGGATTCGATCGTCTCTCATTTCAAGAAGAGATCGTTGTACTATACCAATTCATTTGATCCAACGACGAAGTTCATGCGTCCACGTCGCTCGGACGGACAGTGGTACGAACCATTTACTCCCTACATGTGGGGAGGAGCCTATTTTGAAGGAAACTCATGGCATCATACGTGGGGAGTATTTCATGATTTCGAAGGACTCGCTTCATTAATGGGTGGTGCCGACTTTTTTGCCAGCAGACTTGACTCTCTATTCATTGTGCCCGTCAATGCTCCAACATACGGCAGATGGTACAATGAAATAGAAGAGATGCACAATGCTTCCTTTGGACAATATGCGCACGGCAATCAACCAGCACAGCATATTCCCTATCTATACTCTTTTGCCGGACAACCTTGGAAAACCCAACGGCTTGTCAGAAAGGTCATGGATCGGCTATATAGCGCTACTCCGGATGGATATTGCGGTGACGAGGACAATGGACAAACTTCTTCGTGGTATCTGTTCAGCGCACTTGGGCTGTATCCCGTTTGTCCGCCTTCCGGAGAGTATGTACTGGGTACTCCGCTATTCCCCGAAGTAACAATCCACTTAGAGAATGGAAAAAAATTAATTATCAAAGCCAAAGAAGTCTCCGCAAGCAACATCTATATGTGGGATAAGAAAGTAAACGGAACGCAATTTTCCTCACTTTACATCAACCATTCAGACCTGTCGGAGGGTGCTCTTCTCGAATTCGGAATGAAGAATAAACCAAATAAGAATCAAACAATTACCACAAGTGACCTACCTTTCTCATTAAGTCGATAAATCACTTTTTTTGAACAGATAAAAGCAACGGCTTGGGATATCATGAGATAAACAACTGTATTTTTTGTACTTTTGTAGGCTTGAAACCATGTATAACCAACGAAAGTCGGGAATCCGACGTCCGTTTAACGATCTCGAAATAATTTATGGAAACAGTTGTAAGCGGAATACGCTCCACAGGAAATCTACATTTGGGAAACTACTTCGGTGCTCTCCGCAATTTCATTAAGATGCAACATGAAAATCGTTGTTTCTTTTTCATTGCCGACTATCACTCACTGACCACTCATCCCGATCCCAAACAATTGTATCCGAATGTACGTCAGGTTTTTTCCGAATATCTGGCTGCCGGATTGGATCCTGAGGTCTCAACCATATTTGTGCAGAGCGACATGCCGGAGGTGGCTGAATTGTATCTACTGCTCAACATGCATGCCTACAAGGGTGAATTGGAAAAAACGGCTTCGTTTAAAGAAAAAGTGCGCAAGCATTCAGAGAATGTCAACGCGGGGCTACTCACATACCCAGTACTGATGGCCGCGGATATCATCATCCACAAGGCCAACAAAGTGCCTGTTGGAAAAGATCAGGAGCAACACTTGGAGATGACTCGCAATTTCTGTCAACGGTTCAACTACATATACGACGTAGAGTATTTCCCAATGCCAACGGCCTATAACTTCGGCTCAGAATTGGTGAAAGTGCCGGGACTTGATGGCTCAGGTAAGATGGGAAAATCGGAAGGAAACGGGGTCTATCTTTTTGATGAACCTTCTGTAATTACAAAAAAAGTGATGAAAGCTGTGACCGATTCAGGTCCGACCGCCCCAAACAGCGAAAAACCTGAAATCATTCAGAATCTATTCACACTGATGAAATTGGTTTCCGCTCCGGACACATACCAATATTTCGAAGATAAATGGAACGACTGTTCTATTCGTTATGGCGACATGAAAAAACAGTTGGCAGCAGATATCATCACCACTACCTCTCCTATTCGCGAACGAATACTGGAGATTCAATCCAACGAAACATACATCCGTGAACTAATGTATATGGGTGCCGCCAAAGCAAGAGTAAGCGCGCAACAAACCATTAAGGAAGTTAGGGAGATTATGGGTTTCAGAAAATAAACGAGTCCATTCTTTCTGTATATAAATACAACAAGAGCCTTTGATGCGAATCGTACTTGTATGATAGCACAAAGGCTCTTGTTTTTGATATGTATAAGCACGCATAGAAACCGATCAATCAACTGACTGATTGCCCTCATAATAAAGGAATATACGTTTGTAGAAATAGAAGCAGACGTTTTGATAAAAAGGAATATACGTTTGCAGCAAAACGTATATTCCTTTTTTTGGATCTCTTACCACGCATCATTCGCCCGGTCTATTTCAGGAATTCAATCCATAAAAAAACAGCAAGCACACCTATTGGATAAGGCGGGACTTGCTGTTGATATATGATCAAACGAAACAGTACTCTATTCTACAATGGTATATTTGACAAACTTAAGTAGTAGTTTTTTCTCACCGGCATTCTCAAAACGAACAATCATTTTCGCATTATCGCCCGTATCTTCGAGGTTCAACACCTCTCCGATTCCAAAACGATCGTGTTGAATAATTTGTCCGATCTTGACTCCATACGATCCCGAGGAGTGAACTTTTTCGGGCATAGGGTCAGATGAATCGATACGGGTCAACTTACGCGACGAAGATAAGGTTGGTATCGGGTCGTTGGATAATCTATTTGTCGCACTTCGGGCTTTCTCATTGCCGGCAACAGGACGATTGCTATACTGACTCCAACGATTGTCATCGCGCACTTTTCTACTTCCCAAAAAGGCCTCTTCTTCGGCATTCCACCCTCCATAGTGGTTCTGTTGACGAGCAAAGGGACTGGTGCCAACCTCTCCCTCTATCTGCACATATTTCGGATCGATGTCTCGAATAAAGCTACTCGGATTGGAGAGTGTGGTTTGTCCGTTTCGAAAACGGCTTCGCGAATAGGATAGCACACATCGTTTCTCGGCTCTTGTCAGAGCCACATAAAAGAGGCGACGCTCCTCCTCCATCTCCCTTTCAGACTGCTTAACCATGATAGAGGGGAATAGATCTTCCTCCATCCCCACAATAAACACGTTGCAAAACTCCAACCCTTTTGCCGCATGAATTGTCATCATGGTTACACGGGGCTTATCGTCCTCATCGTCGCTATCTTGGTCGGTAGCCAACGATATCTCGGAAAGGAAATCGGTAAGGGATAATGATGGATTCCCCTCTTCGAGCCTGGAGGTGACAAAATCGTTGGCTCCGTTGAGCAACTCCTGTACGTTTTGCTGCTTGCTGATCCCCTCAGTGGTTGTATCGGTGAAAAGGTCTGCCAATATCCCGGTTCCCTTTAACGTTGACTCAACAATTTGAAATGCGTTCTCGGATTGATTCTTTTCGTGCAAAGTCTCAATAATCTCTTGAAATTTCTTGAGCTTAGCGGCAGTCC
>JBKEBB010000220.1:0-2746 GCA_047972845.1 Bacteroidales bacterium | reverse complement strand
CATATACATTGTACAACCAATCACCATAAATATTTCCGATCGTAATCAAATCGTGATGCCAGTAACATTCTGCATATATCCCGTCCTTCGGCGATACGGCAAAACTGACTCTCTTTTTCTCTATCTCTGGATGTGTCTTGTATTTCATCGGAACAATGGCTCCCGATCTCATGTTCCATCTCGCCACTACGGGTATATACTCCCCATTCTCGGTTGATTCCACAAATAGCCCGACAGAGAGGGTATCATTGATGAATTCATAACCACGTGGGTAGTTCGTTTGGGAGATGTTGATCTTCTCTTCGGGCAAATAGTTCGGATTCTTCAAAACACTGTCTATATGGAAGCTGAATATCTTTTGCTTTCCATGATCGGTAACGTACAACGATCGCTCGCGCTTATTAATTGTTATACTTCCCATATTGGCAATTTCACCGGGACCCATTCCTCTATTTCCCGTACTGGTGATGTATTCAAAACTATTCCTATCAAACAGATGAATTAATCTATCCGGTGATTTATGGTCGCTAATAATTAAAAAGTCATCGAACACATTGGGTACTGAAAAGACAGACATCGAAATCTCATCCATATCTATCACTCTCATTGCACTGTGAACATCAACAACCGTGCCGTTACTGTCGTAGTGCTTCTCATGCTCGGTGGTGTATGTACAACCACACACCACCGATATAAGTAGTATAATGACTTTCTCTTTGTTCTTCATACATTCTTTTCACATAAACAATCGGCTCATCTCAGGCATTATTAAAAGTTTAATATCCTATTTTTGCCCGTTAAGTGCATAAGTGGCAATGTTCCAACCTCCGTCTTCCTCCTTAATAGCGGCATACAACTTACCCGACTCTTCATTTACGGTGATGTAATAGGCCTCTTGCGATAGATCTATTTGCTTTATTTTATTTCCATTCCAATCAAAAATGAGAACAACATCGGACGAATACGGCTCTGTTATCTTTTTTTCAGTGTGTAAGGCATAAACGTATTTACTGCTAACCGCCATATCGATATACCAAATTGAACAATCGCTGTTAGGAACAACAAAGGCTTGTGTTCCGGATTGTTTAGGGGTTAAATCCGGATTGCCTTCTCTCACTAACTTGATTACATTTATTTTTGATCCGGCAACCTCAACAAAATCAATATTTGAAGATCTTTTTACGAAATAGACAAATCGATTCTCTGTCGGATGCTTTCGCAATGTTCCCTCATTCGTAATCATCTTGTGATAAACATTCATAGATTCGTCTTCCGAATTATAAACATCCACATTGTAATCAACTACAAGACTGTTTTTATTGATTACCATGTATTGAAATTTAGGAGAAAACAGACCCGCTCCAAAAAAGTATTGATCATTCAGCGGGATTACTTTTGACAAATGAACCCCTGAAAAAGGAAAGGTAAATGTTGTCAGTAGAGTCGGATATGGTTTCGATTCTGTCAACAGCGAATCTGCATTATATACGCCCAGATATCCGGTTGACAAGTAATGTACGTAAAACCAGTCATCCGTGAGATGTCCTAAACATCCTAAAGGAAGCTCATTGGGGCCTTGTCCAATTTCTCCAAATCGTTTGATCAGCTTACCTGTATTACGATTAAAACTACTGAAATTATCCCCCGTGTGATAATCAAACACAATCAGGACGGAATCATTACACTGTATCCCATTGATCTTACCAATCTCTGATTTATCAAATATATATTCAGGATTGGTTAACTGTTCAACAAGTAGATCCTCTTTCTTGTCTGGCGAACAAGCAACACAAAAGAGAACAAATAGATATGTAAGGATAAGCGTTCGTGCCATGTAGATTCTCTTAATTATTCGCTTAAAAGGAAATAGTTTCAATATCCTCATTCGGTAACATGATATTCACTAATCATAGTTGATTCTATCTTAATCACCCAATAACTCTTGTGGCATTTCAAACTTCACGATTGAGAATTCCGGTAACTGTGCGATTCCATATATATCTAATCCATTGGATGAAATGGTAAAGTGTCCTATCCGGCAATCCAAATCTAATCTAGAAATACGATTGCCCAAATGATCAAACACACAAATCTTATTGGCATACGATTGTTCAGACACCTTTGCGTCGTATTGGCTCAATAAAATATCCAGATACAACACAAACACATATCTATCATTTATGGCTACATCCAACACCTGTCCAAACGTTCTATCCCTACTAAAAAGCAAATCGCCTCCTCGCACTTCGTAATAGGTGTCATCAATAAAACAACTCCACCTTTTCTCCATCTCACCCCCTTTCAACGAGTAGAATCCCACATACGGAAAATTATACGCCCCATAAACCATATTCCCATCGTGGCAGGCAATCTTCCCCCCCCAATCTATTTATTCTGCTAAGCGGTTCTATATTGGCATTAATGGGTGACTCTCCAAAATAAGTGGCTTGACTCAGAATTGAATCATATATTGAAAAAAATTCTCCTTTCTTTCCTGAAGCAAGAGCTACATACATAGAGTCAACCAGTTTTGTGTAGTAATATTCTCTCATTGCTATTCCTTCACTATTAATTCGTTGCTTCGCTTTCAAACGCTTTTTTTCAATTACACGAACTGAATCATGGTCAACTAATAATTGTATGATAGCAAGTTGATTTTTATTGAGATCATTTATTCCAATCTCAGTTCCTGAAACGAAAGTAGGGAGCGGGACTTGAAACTCATAGGGTCCATTTCCAATCTTAC
>JBKEBB010000210.1:0-5794 GCA_047972845.1 Bacteroidales bacterium | reverse complement strand
ACTCCCATCACCTTACCCATGTCTTTCATTCCTGCGGCGCCAACCTCCTCGATGATTGATGTAAGAGCCAACGTAAGGTCCTCTTCAGACATCGCTTTCGGAAGAAAAGTTTCAAGTACAGATACCTCTGCCAATTCGTTTTCAGCCAGGTAGGGTCTGTTTTGTTCGGCATAGATGATCGAGGTCTCTTTACGTTGTTTCAACATCTTTTGAATGATCTTCAACGCTTGGTCGTCGGTTAACTACACGTTAATGACCTTTGACGTTTTGGCCTCGATAAACTCTTTTTTAACAAAACGGAGGGTTTCAAGGCGCGTTTTCTCTTTTGCGAGCATCGCTTTCTTTATCTCTTCGTTTATCGTATCAAATAGATTCATAACAGTAGTTATTATATTGTGAACTAATTCCTGTTCTTACAATCACATAAATGAAATCGTGCCACCTTTTGGACGCTGTTCTTTATCCTGAGTGGTGGTAGATGATTGAGCGGTAGGTTGAATCTTTCTCGACGCAGCCTTAATCTCTCTTTTATAGGCGGGAGTAGATTCGAGCTCCTCAATCAACAGATCATTGTCCATCTCTTCAATCGACATGATGTATGCGGGAGGACGTCTGAAACTTTTCGCGATACTTTCCCCGTCTTTACCGTAAAACTCGATGATTCTTTCTTTGTTTTTACGTTCAATCTCCTCTCTTTCTTGAGGCGAAATGGAGTCTTCCCCGTTCTTTCCAAACAACCCTTTTTGTTCAAACATGGTACGCGATAGTCCCATATCCTTAGCCAGATCAAATCCGGTCGCTAAAACGGTAATTTTTACTCTGTCGCCTAATGAATCGTCAAAGGCGGTACCCCAGATAATCTCAACATCTCTATTGAATTTCGAAGTGAAGGCTTTTACTTCGGCCATCTCTTCCATAGTCACCTGACTATCTCCCTGATTGCTGAAATAGAGATTGAAGAGCAGACGACGTGCCGAATATACGTTGCTATTATTAAGCAAAGGAGAGTGTAGAGCGTCGTCGATACTTTTCGTGATTCGTTTCTCGCCTTCTCCGTATCCGGTACTCATTATAGCAATTCCTCCATCCTTCAGCGTTGTTTTCACATCGGCAAAGTCAAGATTCATGTATCCGTTGGAGGTTATCAGTTCGGCAATGCTTCGTGCCGCGTTCGAAAGCGTATCATCTGCTTTGGCAAACGCGTTGGAAAAGTTGAGGTCAGGGTAGATCTCACTCAGGCGTTCATTGTTGATGACCAGAAGAGCATCCACATACTTGCTCATCTCTTCCACGCCATCGAGAGCCTGAAGGATTTTACGTTCCTGCTCAAACAAGAAGGGGATGGTGACAATTCCTACCGTAAGAATACCCATCTCTTTTGAGATCTTCGCCACAATAGGCGCAGCGCCCGTTCCGGTTCCACCTCCCATTCCGGCGGTAATAAATGTCATTTCTGTTCCGTCGTTCAGCATACTCCGGATCTCATCTTCCGAATCGCTGGCCGCTTCACGTGCTACCATGGGACGATTGCCCGCCCCGAGTCCTTTTTTACCCAACTGTATCTTTATGGGAATCGAAAGTCCGCTTAGTGCTTGTCGGTCGGTGTTGCACAACGCGAAAGAAACATCGTTAAATCCTTCTTTGAACATGTGGTTTACCGCATTCCCACCACCGCCACCAACACCTACCACCTTGATAATGGGTGGTAACGTTTTCTCGAGTCCGAAATCCATCAATTCATCTTCCATATACTCTTTCTTATTGCAGAGGTTTGTCATTTTCACCGAAAATCAAATCCAGCAGTGATCCAAATTTATTTCCGGATTCTTTCTTTTCTTCTTTCTTTTTTCTCGTATTTGGCTCTTTGGGTTTTGTGTCAACAGGTTTGGGAGCCTCTTCAGTTTCAACTTCCGGTTCAGGAATCTTCTCCACACAACTCTCTTTTCCCATTGCCAAAAGGGCCAATGCAGCGTGATAAACTGGTTCGGATACTGGTTCCGCTGTTTTATTGATCAGTTTGTTGATAATGCCCGCTCTTCGTATTTGTAGATGAAACTTTTTCTGAATGGAGTCTGATAATCCGTTCAGTTGCGATCCTCCTCCGGTGATGATCACGCCGCAGGGCAATTGATCTTTCAGTCCGGCCTCTTTTATTTGTGCCAACAGATTGTCGAGAATCTCCTCAATACGAGCTTCCGTAATTCGATCCAGTTCCTGTTGCGAAATGTTCAGGCCATCGTTCCCCGAAGCGCTTTTAATGTAAATGATATCGTTTTCGTGTCCTTCGGGCGCGAACGAACGGGCGTGGTGACATTTGGCCGATTCCGCTTGCGGCTCAAGCATATTGAGCGACATGATGTCTTTGGTAATGTTGTTGCCTCCAAATGGAATGGTAACCATATGTTGAAGAACTCCACGCTTGTAGCATACCATGGTTGTTGTTGCCGCGCCAAAATCAATCAGCGCACATCCCAGTTGTCTCTCCTCTTCGGTCAGTAGAAGCTTGCTAAGCGCGAGTGCCGACACGTAGTAGCCGGCTACACCCATATTCATACGTTTCATGCAACGTTCGATATTATGCTTGATCGCTCCTTTTCCAATGATAACAGTGTATGTCACCTCTAATTTGCTGCAAATCGCACCGAGAGGTTTGGGTTCGAGTACCCCGTCTATGCGATATTCAACCGGAATCAGATCAAATACCTCGTATTTATCGAATGGTGTTTGTCTAACTTCGTATTCGATTTCGGCAAGGTGAGTCTCGGTAAGCATCTCCATGCTACCGTACGATCGAGAAACGGTTTGTCTGATTGAGTGAACGGATTGTCCCCCTAAGCCGATATACAAGCGATCTATCTTTTTTAGATCGAGAACTATTCTTGACTCCAATCGACTTATTATCTGATCAATTTTTTGAATTGATTCTTCAATATTATGTACACAGCCTCTTCTGATAGCAAAAGAAGAATTTTCCTTCTCCAACCCTAATACTTCAGTCTGATTGGGAGAGGAGACAGTGCCAAGAATACCTACAATCTTGCTTGATCCAAGATCAATGGCCGCTACAATAGATGTTTCGCTATTCATATTTTTAGTTGTTTGCGTGAGGCGGGAAGATCGAAAAACAGGGGATTTCCTCCATACTTGAGGTGCTAACCGATACTGCTTTTTCTCTTATTTTACTAACTATCCAATTACTGCGAAAAGCAGTATTCTCTGCAAAAATAGTTGTTTTTTTATGGTTATGAAACCAACTTGCGAATCAAATGACTAAATAGTTTCGAGGTAGATGATTATTTGAATTTAATATGAGTCTTATCCCTGATCTGTGAACCAATGTCCGATCGTATGCGAGGGGCCGTTGTTGGGGAGGATGATTTTGCTCGTATTGGGATATAGAACGAAATGTATTGATGAAATCGATGTATTTGTTCACGATCGCGGTGTACACCGCGACGAATTCCCCTGTACACCGCGACCGATTGCCCTGTACATCGCAAACTGAAAGGGAATAGACCCAACAGTCAGTATATCCCGAGAGATGATGTTATTCTACGTGTTCTTCTTAGTTATCAATCAAGTTCGTTTGATCATTTCGGAGGATATATTGGTGGATTCGAACTGTCATATTGTTCAATACATTCAATTGAGTATTTACTTTTCTTATCTATCCTTGTTTTTTCGAATAATACTCATTCTCCAACATCGAATAATAGAGTCTATCTACATATTTCCCTTCGGAGAAAAAGAAATCCCTAAGTGTTCCTTCATAGGTAAAACCGCATTTTCGGATTACTCCCTGTGAGGCTGAGTTTCCTTCTTTATGACAGACTTGGACTTTATGAAATCGGATGGAGTTGAAACAAATAGCAAGAATCGAATTAACCGCTTCGGAGGCATATCCCTTTCTGTGGAATTTGCTCCCGATGCAATATTCAATTTCACAAAAGTGATTCACATTATCTACCAGAAAGATGGCAATCTGTCCAATGCAAATTTGGGACTTCTTTTCAATGATGGCCCATCTGTAGTAGTCCAATTAAATGTATGATCCGATGTATTTATCTAACAATGCTCTGACCTCTTCATGAGTCCTATACACGGGTTCGGAGTACATTGATTGGATAGCCGGATCGCTGATCCAATAATCAAGCATATCCTTGGCATCGGAATAAATAAAAGGTCTGAGCAATAATCTTTCTGAATCTACTTTAATTGTTCCACAGTGAGTTAGCATATTTCTCGCGTTTACGTTGTATTGAAAGTCCTTCCAAAGATAGTGATACATCCGGTCAACAACATCCTATATTGTGGAATTATATCTCTTTGGTGCATATTGTTGATAAACGGCGGAAAGCTACTCAATAAGCATCACTATGATACTTTTTGGAGATAATTTGTCGGCCAATTGTTTGATGAGGGTTTGTTGTTTGGGCGGGAATTGGGAGAATTCCTTCGATGCGATCATTCCTTCAAGCTCTCTTTTATTGAACTTAATGGTGAGATGTCCCTGTTCGTCGGGAATTATTTTGCTGAACGCGATGGGGAATCCACCTTCCAGTGAGTTGGCTACATATGCCTCTTCGGGTATTCCCGAAAGATTCAACCGATGGGTGCTTTTTTTCTGTTTATCATATAGGGCGTAGTTGAATGTAACTGATCCATCTCTTCGTGTGTTGGGGCAATCGTAATTCAACGAGTAGTTAATCAGAATATAGTTTGAGGTTTCAGCCCATGTGTTCAAAAAGAGAAAATTGGATTTGTTTCCGTAGTATCCGATGTCGATAGTGGGCTTTTTGATGCCAAAATTCATTACGTACGCGGGAACGATTCGATGGGGAGAATCTATCCGAAAAATGGTGTCGTTGTATGGCTGTCTGATATAGAAAGCTCCTTTTAGTTGGTAGTTCAGTGAGGCATCGGCATGTCCGGTGTAATTTATTTTCTTCACCTCTTTCAACTTGATATAATCGCGAAATGCCCCTATGGTATCTCCCTTGGCATTAAAAAAGAAGAGAAAGGCGGGATGCACTGTCATCGCGGCCGACCTTTTGAAGTCGAACGAAACTGAATCATTTATCGAAGGGTTGATTCCTCTTTTACTGGTTACAACGGTGGTTTCACGATCTATTTTCTTGTTGGAAAGATTCCACCAATAGTAGGTTGGTTTGTCAAAATTAGGCTCTTTGTAAGTTGAATAGACCAATGACTTGGTATTGCAAAGGGATGGATGAAGGCGTGCGGCATGTTGGTTGAAGTCCTCTTGAGTGCAAACAAACAGTCGCTCACGTTTGTCGTATCGGAACGTGGCATTGTTGTGAAATAGGGTGGCAACGTAGGGTCCCTTTTTGTCAAATACAAAGCAATCGTTTACGTAGTCGTGGGCTACCAGATAATCGCCATATCGAATTATTTGAGTGGTAGTTTTACCAATGAAGTTGCCAACGAAGATGGGTTTATTGTCGGCAAATTCTCCGCTGTCGGAAGGGAAATTCAGTTGAATGATTCGCGCTTTGGTGTAGTAATCACTCATGTCGAGCTTATTTGTTCTTTTCTCCGGATTGCGTAGATCGATCGAGATTGGAGGCGATTGCGGATCTATCGCGCGTGATCCTTCTCTTTGTATTCGGTTTTTAGGGATGTATGAGGTATCGGCTTCAACGGTTGACTTATTGGTAATTTTCTTTTCTACCTTTTGAGAGGGAGTTGATCCGCAGCTAACCCATAAAAGGATAGTGAGGAAAAGATATGTCAGTTGTATGTTCATGCGATTGGGGGTTTATTTAGGTATATG
>JBKEBB010000336.1:0-2895 GCA_047972845.1 Bacteroidales bacterium | reverse complement strand
TTTCGATCCCGTTTTTTACTCCTCCCAATGTTATTCCAAATGTAAATACTACAAAGATAACTACCCAGATCAACGGACGATTCGGGTCTGTTGAAAAGGCGTTGAAAGAGGCAGCCAGTTGTTCGGCCGATTGATTGGCGAGATTATTCTTGACTGATTCAAAAACATATTCAACTGTCCATCCGGCAACAACCGAATAGAACCCGAGAATAAGGAAAGAGGCAAGAATACCCATATATCCGATGATCTTCCATGCCTTGTGGGCTTTTAGTATATCAAATGCTCCTGCAGTATTTCGATGCGTTTTCCGTCCGATATAGAATTCACTCAACATAACCGGAATTCCAAGCACCAGTACACACATTACATAAACCAACAAAAACGCAGCACCTCCATGTACTCCGGTTTCATAGGGGAAACGCCAAATATTACCTAATCCCACTGCTGAGCCCGCCGTCGCAGCTATAACTCCCAGTTTGGTGCCAAAAGTTCCTCTTTCATTAACCATATGAATAATCGTATAATTTGTTCAAATTGCGATGCAAAAATAGCGTTTTCATTCAACATATCTTTCCCTTATGGGGCATTGATGTGTGAATTTCTTATATGAAAGAGGTTTTTTACTTTGACTAAAGGGTGTTTTGCAGACAAAGGTAGAGTAGGGCCGCTATTGAAGCTCCAACAATCGGTGCAATGCCCGGAATCCATGCGTAACCCCATTGGCTACTTCCTTTGGCTTTAATTGGAAGTAAGTTATGCATTAGTCGTGGTGCAAGATCTCGTGCCGGATTAATGGCATACCCTGTTGGACCTCCTAACGATAATCCAATAGCCCATACGGTGAATGCAACGGGAATACCCCCAACGGAACCTAATCCTACCGGAATATTTTCATTTCCACCTTCGGGACAGAGTTCTCCTCCTGAGATATAAAAGACAACAAACATAAGAGCAAAGGTTCCAATAACCTCAGTTAGAAAATTGTAAAAGGGACTTTTGATTTCGGCATTCGTGCAAAAGACTGCCAGTATAGCTCCTTTATCTTCTGTTGCATCAAAATGCTTTTTATAGGCTACCCAAACCAAGAATGCACCAGTGGATGCACCTATGATTTGTGCGATAATATAGGGTACGACTTGTGACCATGCGAATTTACCTGCAATTGCTAACCCAATACTTACCGCGGGGTTAAGATGTGCTCCACTATAAGGTGCCGCAACGACAACACCCACATATACAGCCATTGCCCACGCTGTTGCAATCACTATCCAACCACTTCCGTTTCCTTTAGTTTTTGATAAACACACATTGGCCACCACACCGCCACCCATTACGATGAGTAGCATTGTTCCTAGTAATTCTGCTAATAAAGGGGACATTTGTTATTCTATTTACAGGTATATGGTTAATTGATATTGTTTCAAACTCTTATTCGTTACTCCAATTTAGACTACGGCTTACCGCTTTATGCCATTGATTCAATAATATGTCGGCATTTTCTTTCGGAATTGAGGGCGTGAATCGTTTGTCAGAAGTCCATTTGTCTTTTAGTTCCTCTACACTTTTCCAATATCCCACCGCCAGTCCGGCAAAGTATGCGGCTCCTAATGCGGTTGTTTCAAGAACAACGGGACGAATAACCGGTGATTGGGATATGTCTGCCTGAAACTGCATCATGAAGTTATTGGCGACCGCACCACCATCTACTCGCATCTCTTTGATGGTATGTTGAACATCATCGCACATGGATGAAAGGACATCATCTACTTGATAGGCTATTCCTTCAAGGGCGGCACGGGTAATGTGTGCCGAGTTTGTTCCACGCGTGATTCCTATGATTGCTCCGCGAGCATATTGATCCCAATAGGGGGCACCTAATCCTGTAAGTGCGGGAACAAAGTAAACTCCTCCATTGTCAGGAATCGAACAGGCAATTTGTTCAGTTTCGGCAGCGTTTGCGAAAAGATGAAGTTCGTCGCGCAGCCATTGAATCGCGGCTCCCCCTACAAATACACTTCCTTCCAACGCATAGGTGACTTCATCTCCTATTTTCCATCCGATAGTTGTCAATAGATTGTTTTTGGAGCGAATGGGTTTCTTCCCTGTGTTCATTACCATGAAGCAACCAGTTCCGTAGGTGGTTTTGAGCATACCTTCTTCCAGACACAATTGTCCGAATAAAGCCGCTTGTTGGTCTCCCGCGATACCTCCGATCGCAACCGGATGATCGATAAACGAGACGTTGGTGTATCCATATATATCACTGCAACTGTGAACAGAGGGTAGCATTGAACGTGGAATACCGAAGATTTGAAGCAATTCATCGTCCCACTCCAACGTGTGTATATTGAATAACATGGTGCGCGAAGCATTCGTAACATCGGTGATATGGTGTAGTCCGTTGGTGAGGTTCCACACCAACCATGAGTCGATTGTGCCAAAACAGAGCTCTCCCTTATTGGCTTTACTTCTGGCTCCTTCCACATTGTCAAGTATCCATTTGAGTTTTGTGGCTGAGAAATAGGCATCGATCACCAGTCCGGTTTTATTGGTAATAGTGTTACTATACCCCTCTTTTTTTAATTGTTGACAATAATCCGACGTTCTTCTATCCTGCCATACGATGGCGTTATAGATTGGTTTTCCTGTCTTTCTATCCCATACGACCGTAGTTTCACGTTGATTCGTTATTCCTAATGCCGCTATTTGATCAGCGGAGATATTGTTTTTTTCGATTACATCTTTGATAACCGAGGCTTGCGTGTTCCATATTTCCGTAGCATCGTGCTCCACCCATCCGGGTTTTGGGAAAATCTGGGTAAACGGTTGTTGAGATACACCTAATATTTCACTGTATTGATTGAAAAGGATAGCACGTGAGGAAGTTGTTCCTTG
>JBKEBB010000112.1:0-8162 GCA_047972845.1 Bacteroidales bacterium | reverse complement strand
GTTACAACCCAAACCCATTCTTGCTGGATAGCATCCATATCAAAAAACATTTGCCATAAACGCTTTTGGACTTTACTATTATTGGTATTATTATTATTCAAATCTCCAAAATCATTTGCGTCAAATTTGGAATATAACTGATAGCGCGGTGCCCCATTATTATCTTTACACTCCAATACTGCCTTAGCTGCATCTTTTGCAGCATTCCATCGTTCGGCTTTATATCCGTATTCTGCTTTATAGATTCGTGTGTCATTAGGAAACTTTCCATCACTATTATACATTGGAGTCGCAGCAATCCAACGAGCCATAGCTTTTAATCCCAAACACGCCCCTTTATCAACACGTCCAAAATCTTGGCCTCCATTAAATGCATCAACACGAGCATATGCAGAGTCGGCATCCGCACAAATCATTTCGACAACTTTATGCGCCGACAATTGATCAAATCCTGTCATATCATCATCTGGATTCAATGCAGTTAGGACATAGGGAACCTCTCCATATGCACGAAGTAAAAGAAAATGCAGATACCCACGTAGAAAATAGGTCTCTCCAACTCTTCTAGTAATATCACCCTCTCTTCCTTGTTGAGGATTATCCGGGGTATTATATTTTTTTACTCCTGCAAGAATCAAGTTTGCTTTTCTAACCCTTTCGTATAGTCCCCACCAATATTGACCGGTGCTACTTCTATCGGGCATGCCCACTGATGGTCCCCAATTCCCTACCTGAAATTGGCGAGGGATAGCCGCCTCATGACTACTTCCAGTTCCCTCATCTGTAATTGTTGCTGTACCAAAATGATTAAAATAAATCAGAGGTTTATTTGCCGATTTCGCTCCAGAGTATAAGTCGGTAACTAACTGATCTACCTTATCAAATCTGCTATAAACATCTTTTTCACTCACTTTATCATCTGGCATTTTATCCAGATAATCTGAACAACTAGGAAATAATAATAGAATCGCCAGTATACTAATTAGATTTCTCATCTTATTCGTTTTTTATATAAATTGTTTAGTAAGTTACATCTATTCCAAAATTAAATACCCGTTGTATAGGATACCAAGCTCCGTCTCCATTTCTAGTTTCGGGATCTACGTCTACGTCACTTAGATTATCTATTGTAAAGAGGTTCATTGCTTGAACATATATCCGTACATTTTGTAACCCTGCTGGCTTGATATAATTCCTTGGCAATGAATATCCCAACTCAACATTTTTCAATCTCACATAAGACGCATCATATAAAAACAAACTACTATTAGGATTCTTGTTATTATTGTTGGCTCCAATTGTCAAACGGGGATGTTTTGCAGTTGCGGCAGTTTCAGGAGTCCAACGGTTCATATGCATAGGTTTTACCTTACCAATTTGGTCTTGTTCATACGCTGGAAAATCCCATACTGCAGGACCATTCAATAAAATACTTGAGTTTGTTGCCCCTTGAAATAGTAAACTAAAGTCGATTCCTTTGAAGCTAATACCCATTGGTATACCAAATTGTATCTCAGGTGTTCTCGGGAATCCCATCGCCATTCTATCACGTTCGTTATCAATTTTCCCATCTTTATTCAAATCTTTATATACAGCATCTCCAGGATTTAATGTTCCCCAAGGTTGATAGCCTATTCTATTAAGATAATCGGCATCTTCCTGATCTCTTACAAAACGGTCAAACACATACACAAAGTTTTCATCTATTCTTTTCCCTGTATTTCTTCGATACTCATCAACATAAGGAATTTCATTCATGAATTTGATAGTATTTCGAGCAAAAGTGAAGTTCGGCTTTATATAATAGCGAATATGTCTACCAATACGCCCATTCCAGGTAATTTCAAAATCAACACCCTGATTATCGACAATTCCGGAATTCACAAATGGAGCATTCTTTCCTACAATATTTGGAAATCCCATTTTTTCACTTCCACTTAAACTGGTAATAATATCATAACGATGTTCATGAAAGTAATCAACAGAAATAGAAAGTCTTTCGTTCAAAAACGATGCATCCACACCAATATTAAACTTACGAGACTTTTCCCATGTAAGATTTGGGTTTGCAAAGTTACCCTCACGCAAACCAGCCAATTCACTTCCAAATTCATTCGTACCAAAACGGTACGCAGATCCTGACTGATAAAACTGCAGATATGCAAATCGGTCATCATTGTTATCAGAAATCATATCACTTCCGACCAATCCATATGATGTTCTCACCTTCAAATTATCCAACCACTTTTGGGTATTCTTCATAAATGACTCCCTTGAAATTACCCATCCCAAAGACAACGCGGGGAACAATCCATATCGCTTCCCAGGAGCAAAGTTTTCAGAACCGTTGTAGCCAACATTCACCTCTGCAAGATACTTGTTATAATAGTCATAAGTCGCACGTGCGCTAACTCCCTGGTATCTATATTCTACTCTATTATCATATGTTCGCGCTGAGCGATTAAATAGCACCATAGCAGACACATTATGTTTATCAAACTTTCGATTATAATCCAACTTCAACTGATAATATGTTTTGCTTTGTGATGGATTCTGAGAGAAACCATTCCCAATTGTTTCGTCTTTTTCATACCATGGATTTCCTTTAATATACACCCCATCATAACTTGGACTGTTCATATAATATGCTCCATTATTTCCTACTGAAGGTTGAAAAGTAGCATATTGCCCGTACCCTGCATATCCTTGAGAACGAGTCTCTAGTACGCGACGAATCCATCGTCCTTCTTCAGCATCATAAGAGAAAACTCCTTCAATTTTTAATCCTTCAGTTATAAAATCTAATTTATGGGCTAATGCAAATGTTCCATTTAGAAACGTCTTTTTTTCATTCAAATATCCCGTGCGCGAAAGTTCGCCTAGCATATTATACCGGTGAAGAGGATCTCCATACAACATACCATAAGGGTTATTCAACACAAATCTCTCATTTCCAACATTGCCATTATCAGGTACAGTAATGGGTAAATATGGAGGTTGAGTATTCGCTATTGCAACTACACGTGATGCTGTTGTTCCGGGTGCATTTCTATCTGTAATTTGTGCTCCCAAATCCACCTTCATATAAAAATCCTTAGTTATATCAACATCAACGTTTGCTCTAAAATTATAACGTTGAAATACTGCTTGAGTATCATATTTTGTAAGGTCGGTATGCCTATAGTTTCCTGATTGGTTAAAATAGTTAGCCATTACATAATAACGTGCTCGATCAGATCCTCCTCGAACCGATAAACTGTAATCCTGCTGCATCCCAGGTTTAAAAGCATATTTGAAATAGTCCCAGTTATAGCCTAAACCATCCGAATTATCTCCTTTTGCTCTTCTAAAATTATTGATAGCATCTTGACTGAAAAGGGTAAGTGTTGTAGGATCAACACCAGGATTACTATTAATCATTGCCTCATTGTAAAGAGTGGCATAATCTGCAGATCCAAGGTATGTTGGGAATTTAACAGGATTATTTGTTTCTACAGATGCTTTAAAGTTTACTGTCGCCTTTTCTTGCGCCTTTCCTCGTTTTGTTGTAACAACAATAACACCATTCGCTCCTCTAACTCCATATGCAGCTGTAGCAGATGCGTCTTTTAATATGGTAAATGTTTCGATTTCTTCGGCTGACAAATAACTCATATCACGCTCTACACCATCTACAATCATAATTGGAGATTTATTTCCATAAGTACCCATACCACGAATGCGGATATCAGATCTATCTACACCAGGTTCTCCACCCGAAAATTGATTTGCCATTAATCCAGGCATACGTCCTGCTAACGCATTTGTTAGATTAGCGGTCGGGCTCTGCTTTAAATCCTTGGTCGTTATAGTTGCAACTGAACCAGTAATGGTAGCCTTCCTTTGAGTCGAGTAACCTACAACAACAACCTCTTCAAGGGCCTTTGTATCTTCAACTAATATAACGTTAAGAATCTTCTTTCCCTCTAGCGGAATTTCTTGTGGTTGAAACCCCACATAGGAAAAAACAAGAGTAGCATTAGCATAAGGAACATTAACCGAGTATCTTCCTTCAGAATCCGTTGATGTACCTGTATTTAATCCTTTAACAGCGACATTTACTCCTGGTAGAGGATCTCTTAAATTGTCAACAACTTGACCAGTAATTATTATTGTTTGCTGGGAAGCTTCACCTACTGAATACTCCTCTACAGTCCTTTCCTTTTTGCCTTCGGCTTGGACTGTTCCAAACAGACATAGGGCAAGGGATAGCCATATCACATGGCTTTTACTCCATCGTTTATTTCTCACAGGAGATTTTTCGCCGCGAGAGTTACACTTCATTTTTTTCATGTTCAATTAAGTTTGATTTTTACACAAGTTTTGAAAATACAGACTCGATTATAGAGGGTTCTCATGGGTTTATTCGCACAAACGATTTTATGCGAGACTCCTAATCGAGGACTGTAAGTAGTTAATAATAATCCGTTGATTGATTTATAGACATTGATAGATCCAAATTGTAGATGATACAGACTACCACATACGACATAGATGCCACCAATGATGATTGATTCTCCCTCCCCCGTCAGTCAGGGTGCGATCGGGGTGTTGGCCAAAAGAAAGGCCTGATAAACACAAACTTTCTCAACCATCGACACCGATCCGGTGTGAGAGGCACACAGTGTTGGCACGTGAGGGCCAATACCTGTGTTCGCTGAGAAAGAGAACACGTTTTAGTCATAGAATTAGAAAATGAGGTCAACTACAAAAAACAATCAAAAAACAACAATGAAAATGATTCTTAATCTTGGCATTAATACGTTTTATACTAAAGTAGATTGATTAACTATTGCATTATACATAATACCCCCCACCACCAAAGAATGCGTAGGGGGTCAATCGTCATTTTTATTTTTTTGGAATGAACATTAGATTGGATATGAAAATTGGTATTTATTTTTCTTTAGCATTATCTGTTGTGCTTAGTACTCCGCCCTTTTTTACTGCAAAGAGCCGGATGCGCTCCTGTTTTGCAGAACTGCCCTTGAAACGTAGGGCTCGAAAAACTGTAGCACGGCTTACATTCAGCGTGTTACATATCTCGGAGATTGTCCCGTAACTTACTAAGATTTCTTTTCTTGTAGGTGTCTTTTCCATCGCATTGTCATTTAAAAACTGTAAATTTACAGCCTTGAAACATTTGAAACATTTCGCAAAAATAAAATACATTTCGCCAATATGCAAGACAAAGAACAACATTTTTCGCCAATTAAACAAAGAATTTTGCAATTCATTGGGGAATTAGGCATAAGCAAGCGTGAATTTTATTCAAAAACCGGCATATCAAGGGGCACTCTCGAAAGCAATACGGGAATTACAGAAGATATAGTGTCGAGATTTTTGTCAGTGTATCAAAATATTTCGCCGGAATGGTTATTAACTGGAAGTGGGACAATGGAAAAAGTACCTGAGAGTGGATGGAAAAACAATTTTTCCATTTTGCTTTCGTCAGATCATACAAACGAAGATCCATACTTGGGAGATCCTTCAAAAAAAGACCAAGGAAAACAAACCCCTACAATTCCTTTATCGGAAGCAATCTCTTACCTCATGGGACAACTTAATTCGAAAGAGGAAAAGATTGAAAAGCAATCAAAAGAAATTGGAAGACTTGAATTCCAAATTGAGACTCTTGCAATGGAAATTGATCGATTAAAAAAACAGTCGAAAGGGTCGGAAAACTGCCAAGAAGAATCGACTAATCTTCCTCCGAAAACAATCACCCCTACCTCCCATTAACCGTATCATAAAACCCTTCTGCAAAAAGGTATATACGTTTACAAAAAAAGGACTGCTCCTTTTGAACAATACGAATAAACGTTTTTATGGGCGGAAAAACGAAAGGTCGGAAAGAGAGAGATGGAACAGAGGGTTTAATGTGCTGAAAGATAGGCAGATGTGAGGGTTTTAATAGGAATGCGGATATAAAACGAATCGTCGGTTTGGTTGAATTGGGTTTAGATGCGATTGAAGGATGGAACGGCGGCGTGGACGGGTGCGCGGTGGTAGTTGAATAGTGGTTGAAGATATGCCCGCAAAACGGCTAAAATGGCGATGTAGCGAGGTTTTATAGGTGTTATAGCCTCGATAGAACATAAGCAACCGGAGGGTTGTGATGGTCCAGCGTATGGGTCCCAGAGACGGGGCCTTTTTTTATGCCTTAAACGGGTTGCTGTGACAGTTGGGGTGACAGTTGGAGTGACAGGTTTACGTTATTTTCGGTGTTAATACGGGGGGTTAAGTGGTCAAATCGTGTTAAAAAGAGGCGTTTTAGACGAGTTAAACGCACTTATTTGCATAGATAGGATATGTATAATTACACTAAAATAGATGTGTATATACTTGCTTACTAAACAGATACAAGCGTTTTAACAAAAACACCACCCCCCTACTAAAAAGACGGTTTGTTTCGCGGTTTAACAACCGGAAAGGAGCTATAAAGGGATGTTTTATCCGACGTTTTGGGGATGAGGGGTCCGACTTATAGGTAGTTGTGTTAAATAACTGTAAGCAGACGAATTATTTTGCCCAATCTATTGCGTGGGACGCAGGAAACCTTTATATTTGCATCAACAAACCATAAAAACGGGGGAAGCACCCGGATAAAAACGCTCCGAAGATCATGAAAAAATCAATCAAAACACAAATCGCCGAGCTGTACATGTCACGATTAGGCCACACGAGAGGAATGGCCATGCAAATGGCTCAAAATTCAATCAACCGAGGAGTAAACACGATGGAGGAATTTGAGGTTTATTACGCCAACCTGATGGGCGAGCTCGAGCAGTTATCTATTCGCAGCACATTTGAAGCCCACAAACCGGTTAAAGAGACAGAGAAGGCAGTATTACTTCACATTGACGGTGAAAGCCGGCCGGCTAAATGGTTCCCTAAATCACATTGCGACAAACAGGGAGACCTCTATTTTCCCGCAGCATGGTTACTCAAATAATTTATCAATTTTAAAACATAATCATCATGAAAAGACATTCAGCTTACACCCGAAAAGAGGCCCAAACAATCGTTGATCAGTTAATTAGTGAGGGCTATGAGCTTCTTGGCACACGAGGAGTAAACGTAGATCGATTTGAATGCCCACTCCCGCTGGAGTCGTGGAGTGGCGAGACCAACGCTTTTGAGTTGGAAAGAAACGGGGAATCGGCCTTTGTGGCCTACTGGACCGAAGAATAAAAATAAACAACAACCTCTCCACCGCAACCGGATGGAGAGGTTTTAATATAAAAGAGGTATGGAAGAGAGGGAGTCAATCAGAGCGGTGGGGTACGCACTCCATCGAGAGCGGAGGAATAGGAAGATGACGGTGGATGAGGTGTCCGCGCTGTGCGGGCTGTCCAACTCCACGGTAAACCGGATAGAAAACGGGGTGATAGATGGACGGTTAAGTACCGTCAGCCGGATCGCTAAGGTGTTCGGACTGAAACTCACCCTTACCGGGGAAGAATAAGAAAAGAGGCTTGCGGGCCTCTTTTTTTTTGTGGTAAAGGGAGGTTTATGGGTTGGTTAATTCAACGTAGCGCGCAAAATCGGATCGCAAATCGAGTATTTCCTGAGCCAAATCCATCTTTTGTTCAAATTGCTTGTTAAACTCGACCTCTAATATATGCGATATTCTCCTGCTTTTTTGATCAAAAACAAAGGCCACATTGTGAGATTGATAACCTTTTTCAATTCGACAGATAGCAGCAAGCCTATTCTTTTCGTATTTATCTCCTCGTGCGAATGAATTAGCGAGATAGGTGCTCCAAACGGAGTTAACAGAGTCGCATTCGCTGAAAATACTATCCGCTTTCGCAATCAATTCACCCCTCAATTTCTTTTCTCTTACGTTTGGAAGATCATTATATAGGGTGTCAATGTTTTTCATCCTATTCCGGATGCTCATCGTCATCGGAAAATCCATGTAAATAGGAGAAGTCACCGAGTCGATCGAGAGAACCTCTACCTTGTCCATTTTTTCACCCTGAGTTGTCAAGTATTCGTTGACGGCTCGCTTGGCGAGGTACTTGTTGTTTTTGGGGCTTAGGCATCCCGTCAGCGGCATTGCTATCAGGAGTAGTGCTGCTGCGCATTTAGTTAGGTTGTTCATTGTTGTATATATA
>JBKEBB010000106.1:0-1522 GCA_047972845.1 Bacteroidales bacterium | reverse complement strand
AACAATCCACCCAGAGGAAATAAAAGATCGGTCGACAAAGATGAGTTCATAACAACAATCGCGCTACCGGGGCGAATTGGCTCTTGGTCGGCAATCTCTGCATAACTATTTCTATAAAGAGTGAAGAATTCGGTCATAAAAGTGGTGGCACAGGGATTATCTAAATCGTAAATCGCATCGGTAGATTGGCCGCATAACGCCGAGACATTAAATAAATTTGTTGCATAACCCTCTAATCGACCACACTTTTCGTCTCCGTTCCGTAAAACTCTAAGAGACATCGGAGGATTCAAATTGTACTGACTACTTAGCAATTCAAGAAAAGGTGCCTCGAATGTTGTGGTTTCCTCAGATGTCACTACCCCGCCGCATGGCCATGTTTGATCAAACACGGTTCTATTGGCTTCTATCATGTCAAAAGAACCCGGGATGTCGCAAAGAGTTATATTAACACCTTGCTGAATCACAGCTTGAATCATTTGATCAAACTCAAAATTTCCAACGATTCCTCCCATGAAACAAGAGGTGCATTCCTTGGAAGTAAATAAAACGCTTTTATTCGAGACTTCATCAAGACAATCTTCGTACAGTTGCAAATATTGTGTTTGCCAATTCGTGTATTGCGTTTCGTAATTATCATAGATATTGATCGCTTTTTCATGCTCTACCAACGACGCCAACCAACTGCCTAGAACTCCCGCCGTTGCCAAAATGGGAGGTGGTGGAATGATTCTTGGACAAACATTGTTTTTCTTTCTTAGATGGCAATGAACCGATTCGGCCACTATCGAGACCAAAAGAATTACAGAATCCACCCCAACCATGGCATAAAAACGCACTCCAGGCTTTCCCGGATTTTTTTCCGTGAGCGGATAAGCAAAAGCTTCTGTCAGATATCCAAGTGCTACCATCGCAGCCAAATGCGTGGCCATTACAGGAAACATCAGGACGTGCATTTTGGAACAATTTCTGCCCACACAGTTTCTCGTGGGGGAATAGTCCATGTACTCGTAGGAGTCCGAAGAACTCTCATTTCGATAACTCGTACTCGATGGTACCATCATGACATCCTCCTAGTCTAAACTGGTTTCAATCATTAATAAGAATAGGCTCGTATTGTTTTTTTTGGCATTTTCTAACGATCCTGCTTCCTATGTGGTAGATAACAGTCGTACCTGCCACGGCGATTGACCCTTTCCACATCCAAGAAAAAGGAATCGAACGACCATTCTCATTATCGATGTTTAAAGAATACTCTCGCATGAGAAAATAAGTTGTTACCATCCCTGTGCCACTCATTGCAGTCATAAAAAGGCAAGGTGAAGGGACTATACGACGACTTCGATTGCGATTCTTGCAGCGCCATATTTCAGTCACGCATGAGGCGACTACAACAACGCCTGAAAAGGAAAGAGCTGCCCCAAGAGGTTCCCAAGAGGAAGATTCCAAGTTTTCTTCGCTGTCATTAGCTAAATATGTGCTGACATAGGCAGCCACAGCACCGACACCTAATAGACCTGCT
>JBKEBB010000103.1:0-2358 GCA_047972845.1 Bacteroidales bacterium | reverse complement strand
TATATATACATACTGTAATAATTTACTTTGAACCGTAGTTGTTTCTTTTGTTGCAGAGGGCTAAACAGATTCCCGCTTTTATACTCTTTGACTTTGCCACATGTAGTGCATATCAGATGATCGTGATTTTCATTTCCATATACACGCTCGTATTGGGAGATATTGGCTCCAAACTGATGTTTAACGAGTAGTCCACAATCTAATAATAAGTCTATAGTATTATACAGTGTAGCGCGGCTTACCCTAAAGCTACATGTATTCATCGATTGGAAAAGAGATTCGACATCGAAATGCCCTTTTGTAGAATATATATGATCAAGGATGGCAAAACGTTCGGGTGTCTTGCGGTGCTTATTCAGATTGAGGTATTCTGTAAATCTAGTTTTAACTTGTTCTTTCGTTTTCTGAATATCCATCCTTGTCAAATCAATATCAACAAATATACGGTTTTTAGTATAAATGAACAAGCACCCGATACGGAAGAAAGCTTGTTTACTGGAAGTCGAACATGTCGTCGATGCCTCCTCCACTGTGATCCAAATCGTTGGCGTCTATTAATTGTTCGCTTGAAGATCCGGCACAAGGATCCGGAGCTCCTTCGACTTTATTGAACTGGTCGTCGGGCGAATATCCTAATTTGGGGTCGGCATATACTTTCTGCATGAATAGACCATATATCGGTAAAGCAGCAGCAGCTCCCTGTCCTTCGCTCATCCTGTCAAAGTGGATGCTGGGCTCTTCTCCTCCAACCCACGTTCCGGTGACCAGTTTGGGGGTGAAGGCCATAAACCATGCGTCAGAGTTATTGTTTGTGGTTCCGGTTTTTCCTCCCATAGGTCCTTTCAAATTAAACTTCCAACGTATACGGTTACCGGTTCCTCCATCCATCACAGCACGAAGCATATCGAGCATTTTTACGGAAGTGAATTCACTAAATACTTCTTTTACCTGAGGTTCGAAGTTGACGATAGTATTTCCATAAGCATCTTCGATTCGTGTTACATAGACAGGGGCTACCCGTATTCCTTTATTTGTAAAGGCAGTGTATGCACCCACCATTTCACCTACATTGGTTTCGGGTGTAGCCAGTGAGATCGAGACAACGGGGTCTATCTTTCCGGTTAGTCCAAAAGTATGTAATGGTCTCACAAAATTGTAAGGAGACTATCGTCCCATCAGATTAGCAGTCACCATATTATCCGAATTCTGTAATCCCCATTTGATAGACACCGTTTGTCCTACCATCTTTGGTCTGATTCCTCTTGGGCTCCAAGGTTTTCCATTTTCGGTTATAAGTGTAATCTGTTGGTATTCCATTTGGTCACAAGGTGTCATTCCTTCTTCCATTGCGAGAGAATATAAGAACGGTTTTACTGTAGAACCTATCTGGCGTCGTCCTGAATTCACCATGTCATATTGGAAAAACTTAAAGTTAATTCCTCCCACATATGCTTTCACATGTCCGTTTTTCGGTTCCATAGCCATAAAGCCGGAACGTAAAAATCCTTTGTGATAACGGATCGAATCCAAAGGTGTCATCGTGGTATCAATATCGCCATTCCATGAAAAGACTTTCATATCGACAGGCTTTTTAAAAGTAGCCAATATTTCTTTTTCGTCCATGCCTTTGTTCTTCAGATTCCGATAACGATCAGACTGTCTCATTGCATTACCGAGCAGGTCGTCTATTTTTCTCGCCTCGGTTGAGGAATATGGAGCGTAGGCTTTTCCTTTCTTTTCTTTGTTAAAAGCAGGTTGCACACTGTTCTTCATGTGCTCTTCGACAGCCTCTTCGGCATAAGTCTGCATGCGCGAATCGATAGCTGTATATATCTTTAGCCCGTCTGTATATAGATTATAAGGCTTTCCGTTAGATTTTTTGTTTTTGCTGCACCATCCATATATAGGATTATTCTCCCATTCTGCAGAATCTTTTGAGAACTGATCCGATTGCCAATTGGCATAATTGCTGCGATCGGGCTTCTTCGCCGTCATTGCCATACGCAAATATTCTCTGAAATAGGGAGCCAGACCATCTTTATGATCGACCCTTACATAATTGAGCGTTAATGGAAGCTGTTTCAAAGAGTCAAACTCGGCTTTCGTTATATAGTTGGCTTTATGCATTTGCTCAAGTACAACATTTCTCCGTCCTCTCGTTCTCTCTGCGTGTCTTCTCGGATTGAAGTAAGATGGATTCTTACACATCCCGATCAGGGTTGCCGATTCTTCTATAGTTAGGTCTTGTGGCAATTTGTTGAAATAGACTTTTGCTGCGGACTGAATACCCACAGCATTATTGAGAAAGTCGAACTTGTTGAGGTATAGGTTTATGATCTCTTCTTTTGTGTAATATCG
>JBKEBB010000099.1:0-3838 GCA_047972845.1 Bacteroidales bacterium | reverse complement strand
AAACAAGGCGCCCGCTACAATAGAAGCATATCCTGCAATATCCAACCACAAGGGAAAATCGGGATGTGGAAATCCGAATCGGGCAAATAGAGCAATAAAATAGAGGATAATTAAGGCGTTGGCAAAAGTGACCAAAAAGGCGGTTACAAAGTCTTGGTAGTAACTCCGATTCTTTCCATTTCCTCCTCTAAATATCTTTTTAGGGTGGGTACGGATGACAAAAACACCAAACACAATCATCAATATACTACCCAATAGCTGGAGTACCAACTTATTCGCCTCAATGAAATTGATTGCGATCGAAAGTCCCATTCCGGTCAGAAGGGCGTAAATAAGATCGGAAAGCGAAGCTCCAATCCCACTCACGAAGCCGTGCCATCGTCCCTTGTTCATGGTTCGCTGAATGCACAACATCCCTACCGGACCCATAGGTGCCGATACCAGAATGCCAATCAGAAAACATTTCAAGAGGATTTCGTAAACCATATCAGAAACAAATGTAACTGCAAATATAGGGATAAATGGCTTAGCAGGCGATAAAAAAACATGACAAATAGCTTCAAAAATGCTTTAAGAAGAAGATAAGAATCTCATTTACAGAGGATATAGGCTGTGTCGGATGGAATTATCATATCCAATCAACAAACCGAAAATAGGATGCGAATTGATAGTTGTGTAGAGATAAAGATAAGATCTGTCGGTAAACCACCCCATGTGCAACTGAGGAAAACCGATGAATCAACACAAAAAATACAAGACAAATGTAAAAAGCAATCTCCATTTTCAATTGGAACCGATTCAACTCTCTATCTTTACAAAAAATATTGATCAACATAACCATGAATTCACGGACTCTTACCCACTGTACAATTGGAGCGGTTATTTCAATCGCTGCGACAGCTTGCACACAAAAAGATAATCGCCCCAATATAATTGTTATTCTGGCGGATGATTTGGGATATTCGGATCTCGGATGTTATGGAGGAGAGATACAAACTCCGAACCTCGACAGACTTGCAGAAAACGGACTCCGTTTCACCCGTTTTTACAACACCGGAAGAAGTTGTCCCACGAGGGCCTCACTCCTGACAGGATTATACCAACATCAAGCCGGAATAGGCAGGATGACCTTAGATCAACATCTTCCGGGATACAGAGGGCAACTCTCAGATAGCACCGTCACAATTGCCGAGGTGATGAAGGGTGCCGGTTACAACACCGGAATGGTTGGAAAATGGCATGTGGCGGAAACTCCTCTCCGCGAGGATCAAAGAGAATGGCTCAATCATCAAGTGAGCTATCCTACTTTTGCCGATTTGGAACATTATCCCACACGAAAGGGGTTTGACTCGTTTTATGGGGTGATATATGGAGTTGTGAATTTCTTCGATCCCTTCAGTTTGGTAAATGGGGAGACTCCGATCTCTTCAGTCCCTAAAGATTACTACATTACAACAGCGCTAAACGATACGGCCGTAGCCTATGTAAACCGATATGCCGAGACGATAAACCATTCTTCATCTACTTGGCGCACACTGCACCCCACTGGCCACTGCATGCGCTTCCGGAAGATATAGCCAAATACGAGGAGGTGTATAAAGTGGGTTGGGAGGCGATACGCCAACAGAGATATGAGCGAATGAAGGAGTTGGGATTGTTTGATGCCAGCAATTCGGAACTTACCCCTCGACCCTTTGACGACTCATGGGAAGAGAACAGCTCCAAAGAGTGGGATGCCCACGCGATGGCCGTACATGCCGCCATGGTGGATCGATTGGACAAAGGATTGGGCAATCTGTTTGCCGCGTTGGAAAAGAACGGACAGTGGGAGAATACGTTGATTCTCTTTCTATCCGACAATGGATGCAGCAGCGAGGATTGTCAATTATATGAGCCGGGTGAAAACGATCGACCTGATATGACAAGAGACGGACAACCAATCATCTATCCGAAAGACAAAGAGGTAATGCCCGGCCCCGAAACCTCGTTTACATCGGTAGGAGCACGGTGGGCAAACGTGGCCAACACTCCGTTTCGCTTCTGGAAGGCACGTCAATATGAAGGGGGCATTTGTACCCCGATGATTGCCCATTGGCCAAAAGGAATTCAGTCGAAAGGAGAAATAACAACGGAAATGGGACATGTGATGGATATCATGGCTACTTGCGTTGACTTGGGAAAAACAAAATATCCGACACACTATCAGAATCGTGAGATAATTCCGATGGAAGGGAAAAGTCTGCTCCCAATATTTGAAGAAAGAGTGCGCGAGGGACATCCATTTCTTGGCTTTGAGCATTTCGGAGAACAAGCGTTGATTGCTAAAGAGGGATGGAAGATTGTACGCCCGAATCGACCCGACGCGGAATGGGAACTATATCAGCTCAATACCGACCGCACTGAGATGCACAATCTGGCTTCATCAAAACAGGCAATCCGAGATTCGTTGATCACTGTATTCAATGAGTGGGCTGAACGGAGTCAAGTGATCCCCGCGCCCAAATAATCGTGACATAGGAATAGGGGGAATTATCGAAAT
Organism: Bacteroidales bacterium; assembly: GCA_047972845.1. Taxonomy (GTDB): domain Bacteria; phylum Bacteroidota; class Bacteroidia; order Bacteroidales; family JBKEBB01; genus JBKEBB01. The sequence continues at coordinate 1,299 of JBKEBB010000099.1, read as the reverse complement.
ATAAACACACCTATCTGACCAAACAAGGGGATTTATTCAACATGGAATAAATCCCCTTGTTCAATATAATAAGTCCGGCTGGGTTGCTTATCGGTTGTAGAATTGCTCCTCTTTATCGACACATGCTACTGCCTGAATGCGAGCATGAGGGTTGAGAAGAGTGATAGGTGAAGAGGAAACATAGTTGCGCATACGGCATCCGAACAACGAAATGGTAAGAGGCTTGTCGCCCTTGACAAGAAGGAAATCATACGACTGTCCGATGGCTGTCAAGGCTCCATTCTCGCCCGAGAAAGCCTCAACATTTGAGATAGCGGTATGTCCCTGACCTTCGATGATGATAGGATGTATCTCTTCGACCGACTTACCGGCGTTAGCGATGATAGAGCCTTGGGCAATCATCCAGTTTCTGTTCTTAGTCTGGCTTCCCAACTTATGAATTCCGATCGTGACACAGTCCAGATTAAAGTTGGTCAGCTGTCCATAGGTTTCATTACCCAAATAGATACCTCCATAGGTGCCGAAGGTGAAAACATCCATCAACTGGGCGTTGTCGGTGTGGTCGATATAAAAGGCAAACGTTGGGTTTGCAATTACCGCATCTATCACCTCTTTGTTGAACGTGCGACGAAACTCGCGCATATTGGAGGGGTTGATATGGCAATGCAGTATGCGGGGAATATCCTAGCAATAATCAATTCGCACAAACTGACCACTGAGTGGATATCCGTAGCAATGCTCGATGAGGATCTGTTCGCAAATGGCTTTGGGTGTACAGAGATAATCCATGGCGATATATTCGCCGTAGAAGGTAAGGCACGAAAGGGTCACACCTTGCACATTTTCGCCCTTCTTGGCTTGGATGGTAGGAGGATAGGGGATGATATCAGCCGCCTTTTGGTGTGTCTGTTCGGGATAATAGAACTGAATACCACGAAGGGTAGTAGCCGACTCAGTAATAATAAACGGATTGTTTGTATCGGTGATCGCAAATACCGATCCGACAGGGTGACTCCGTGTAGCATCGGCCGTTCCTCTTCCGGTGGGACCCTGCGCACCGATGAGCGACACATTGCGTTTGAGGATTATTCCCCCATCCATCGGATAGGGCGTATCGGTAGGCTCGATCCACAAAGCGGCTCCGAGAGGAGATGCCCAATCGATTGCCTTTTGCATGTTTCGCTTATTTTCCTCAGGCGAATTGCCGGGAAGAACACCAAATTCACGAATACTCCGTATTCCGTTGGCGTAAAGAGATGCTCCACATAGCAGGAGCAGAGAGAGTAGTAGTGTCTTTTT
>JBKEBB010000029.1:0-8535 GCA_047972845.1 Bacteroidales bacterium | reverse complement strand
CACCTATATATTCAGAATTTATTTATAAATATTGATGATTTGATTATTATTTAGTTATTTTGCAAATGAGATAACGTACATATGATTATCAGTACAATATATTTGATATTCATTACAGTGATCTTTGGGATCATCACTGTAGTGATTTTTGAAAGAAAGAATCCGGTCAAAATTGTGGCATGGATAATTCCTCAGCTAGTTCTACCCATTCTTGGATTTGTTCTGTATATATTCTTTGGTCAGGATAAACGGCGCAAACTACTCATATCAAGGCGTAGATTCAATCAGATTATACGTTTCTGGGAAAATAATCAGTTTTCGGTGGAACAACTGCTGAAGGATAAATCGTTGATTCAATTAGCCAGTATGATTGAGAAGAATTTTGATGCGAAGATATATGACGGATCGTCCATACGAATATTTACTGACGGGAAATCAAAATTTGAATCGCTGATACATCACCTTGAGGGTGCTAACTCGCACATCCATCTCCAATATTATATATTTGAAGATGACGAGATAGGAAATCGCATCCGCGATATATTAATACAGAAAGCAAAAGAGGGTGTAGAGGTACGCGTTATATACGATGATTTGGGATGTTGGAAGGTGAAGAAGCATTTCTTCAAAGAGATGGAAGAGGCCGGCATTCTCGTCTCGCGCTTTCTACCAGTTGTTTTCAAACTGCTGACAAGCAGAATTAACTACCGCAATCACCGTAAGATTGTGGTTATAGATGGAAGAATCGGATATATTGGTGGAATGAATATCGCCGATAGATATATTAATGGAAATTATTTGGGAATGTGGCGAGATACGCACATTTTAATCGAAGGAAAAGGAGCGCAGGGATTACAATCCAGTTTTGTAGTCGATTGGTTTTTTTCAGAACGAAAGCTCCTTACGCAATCGGAATATTTTCCCCACATACAATCTAAAGGAGATGTCAAATTGCAAGTGCTGCCCGGAGGTCCATTCAGCAGTTGGCATGAGTTGATGATGGGTATTTACAGAGCGATAACCAGTGCAACACGCTACATTTATATCCAAACTCCCTATTTTCTACCTACTGAGAGTTTCCTTATATCATTACAGGTTGCCGCGATGAGTGGAGTGGATGTACGAATAATGGTTCCGGCCGAATCCGACACATGGATGACGAGCATAGGGACTCAGGCTTATTATGCGGATGTATTAACCGCGGGAGTGAAGATATTTGAGTATGCCGGAGGATTTATTCATGCAAAGACAATCGTAATTGACGATAAACTCTCCATAATAGGTTCGGCAAATATTGACTTCAGGAGCCTTGAACACAACTTTGAAGTAAGTACATTCATCTACGATGAACCAACCGCGATCGAAATGAGAAATATATTTATTCAGGATTCGCGGAAATGCAATAGACTTACAATCAATAGATGGAATGTACGACCACGTAGCCAGAAGATAAAAGAGTCAATTGTCCGTTTCTTTAGTCCCTTGCTGTAAAGAAGGAGAAGTTGACACTGCCATACACCCGCTTCTCCAAAAAGCCCTTTATCTGAGAAAAGTCATTTTTCTTGGAATGCTCCAATACAAACAGACCATCCGACTTAAGTATTTTATTTCCTAACACCAATTCGGGAATTGTTTCAAGCGTTTTGAGATCATAAGGGGGATCGGCAAAGATAAAATCAAACGTATCAGCAGTAGATTTAATATATTTGAATACATCGCCATTTATCACCAATACACTCTCTTCTTTTAGCATATGAAGGGTTTTACGGATAAAATCGACATGATAACGGTCAATCTCAACACCAATTACTCGTTGTGCTCCCCTTGATGCAAGTTCGATACTGATCGCTCCTGTACCACTGAATAGATCAAGAGCGGAAATACCATCAAAATCAATTTGATTTGATAAGACATTAAACAAGTTCTCACGGGCAAAATCCGTCGTGGGTCTTGCTCGAAGATTTTTGGGCAAATCAAACCGCCTGCCTTTGTATGTGCCACTGATGATACGCATATAAACTATTTTCTATAGTGATTCAATCTTATTGAAGAATTTGGAGAGATTGGATTGAACCTGATTTACGGATGTATGTGTGAGATTGGTGAGATAAAGTGTATCTTCAGTACGATCAAACGATATTTGCTCAGAGATATGGACAGCGAAATAAACAACGTCTTCGATTGATGTAACTCTAAAGCTGTTAATCAACGTGATCTTTCCCGCTTCGACAGATATCCATGTAATATAATCATCACGAAAGAAAAGAAACGATTGTTTATCATCTCCATCCTTCAATCGTCCAATTACTGTATTGTAATCAGACTCAACAGATGACCGGAAGATCGGTTTAGCAAGATTATGGCATAATAAGTCCCACATCTCTTTGTCGAACATAAATACTACATACAGTTCCGCATGATCCAGATACGTAAACAACGGCAATGACCGTTTAACCTTCTCTCCCAAAACAAAGAGCGCTTCTTGTTCCAAGGAATCTTCTTCGAAATATACTTTAGGAACAAAGAAACAATCAGGAGTGTTTATATCAACAACCACGGATGAGAAATCATAACGTAGGAAATCGTTTGTATCAAAAAACCTCTGCAGATCTAATGAAGCGGAAGATCCAGAGATTAAAAAGTTTGACTGATACATGACTTCCTTCGTGACAGAATCACATACAAAAAAACAAAATCCACCCGAATTGATTCGGATGGATAATGTATATTGGTTGGATTTAGATCGATCTAATCTATTATTCCCAGTTACCAGCATTGTTATTAATCTCGGTTACCGAACCTACCTTTAATCCTGGATATCTATCTAATTTCTTAGCAAGGTCTTTTAAATTGATAATTTCTTGACGGTCTAAGCCCTGTAAATAAACGTCAAACGGAGTTTTGCATTCGAAAACTTTCACTTCGAAACCAGATGCAGTGGTGATTGATCCAACAGCCAATTCGAACATGGTTGTAGTACCGGGAACATAACCAAGGCTATCCGCTTTGTAGTTACCTCCGAACAACACATCAATAACAGGAACACGTACAGTGTCACGTTTGATAAGCCCTTGTTTTACTGCTTCTTTCTCAGTCAAACCTGAAGCCAATTGTTGCTCAGTAAGCATACCCTCTTTTACAACTTGTGGAATATGTCCTGATTTAACAAAATCAACCAACGTATCGAAAGTACTTGCATACTGTCCGTAGAGGTTACGATACTCAGTTTGAATGTTACGAATATCAATCAGACGATTAATAACAACTTGTTTACGACGGGCACTCTCTTCCTCGAAGCTCAATGGGTCAAGGATACTTTTCACACACAAATAACCTAGTACGACAACAGCACCAAGCAGAAGAATTTTGAAAATAGTTTTCATAGTTTATATTGTGATTATAATTTATTCGCACTGCAAATTTAGAAAAGAAAATGGAACATCTTATTTTTACGGTCAAAATAATTCAAAAAAAATGCACTTTCCCCCATTTCGGCCCCTTTTTATAAGTAAATTACCATACACTCCCACTGAAAGTCAATTCCAAACAATCGACCTATTGCTTCAATTTCTTGACTCGCCCGCTCCTAATTCCATCTTTCTTCTTAAAGGATATGCAGGAACGGGAAAGAGCTCCTTTTTCGCTGCATTTGTCTCAGCATGCACTGATTTAAACATAAAAACCGTTTTACTGGCTCCTACAGGACGCGCCGCAAAAGTTTTTTCGGGTTATACGGGGATGTCAGCATTTACGATTCATAAAAAAATCTATCGTCAAAAAAGAGTTGGAGGAGGAGGCACGATGTTTGACCTTTCAGACAATCTACATACCAATACCCTGTTTATAGTTGATGAGGCGTCAATGATATCTAATCAATCGGATCAAGGATTTGGCACCAATGGAGTTCTAGACGATCTGATTCACTATGTGTACAACGGAGATAATTGCCGATTGATACTGATAGGTGATCAGGCACAGCTCCCTCCTGTTGGTGAATTAATTGGAAAAGCGTTGGACAACAACTATCTCGCCGGATATGGATTTGATATATTTGATGCTACTTTAACAGACGTCGTGAGACAAGAGGCTGAATCCGGAATATTGTTTAACGCCACCCTTGTTCGTTCGCTGATTGGAAACAATCAACCATTTGTAATGCCAACGCTTGTCAAAGGAGAATTCCCAGATATCTATTTCGTATCAAGTGTTGAATTAAGCGATCATCTTGAACATTGTTATGGTCGAGACGGGATTGAAAACAGTATAATTATCACCCGATCAAACAAACGAGCTTTGCAATACAATATGGCTGTTCGGAATCAAATATTGTATCGCGAAGAACTGTTGACAACAGGAGATTTGCTAATCGTAACCAAAAACAACTATTACTGGAATATTCCATATGAAGGCCTTCCTTTTATTGCAAATGGTGAGATGTTGGAAATCTCACGAATGAAAGGGGTTGAAGAGATATACGATCAACGCTTTTACAACCTCTCTGTTCGCATAATCAGTACTGATATGGAGATTGATGCGCGTATTCTCGAAAGTGCCTTATTGGACGAACAAAGCCCTATTAGCAAAGACAAGCAAGAGCAATTCTTAAACAGCGTCCTTGAAGACTACGCACACATAAACAATAAATCCACTCTATACAAGGAACTAAAAAACAATTCGTATCTAAACTCCATATATGCAAAATTTGGATATGCGATCACGTGTCACAAATCACAAGGAGGACAATGGACAAATGTATTTGTTGACATGGAAATACTAATCGTTGACAACTTGGATGAGTCATTCTACAAATGGTTATATACAGCTATAACACGTGCTACTGAACGTCTTTACTTCATTAACTACCGAAAAGAGGAGGAGTTTTAAGGTCTATTATCTGTTATTGACTACTGTAATCATCTCCTTTTTCAATTGCTTTCTGAACTTTTCAAGACGGTGGAAAATAAGATAATTGGCATCGTGATTGTTGCGTGCACCTCCAAACTCATCATCATAGGCTGTTCGAACCAAATACACCAGATCTTCTCCATCAATCAACCACTCCACATATTGAAAACCATGCAATTTCTGATCGGGATGACTCAACAACACTGAATGAATTGTCCAATCAAGTAAATCGGATGAACTTGCTATTGCAAGGTTATTTCTAACGCTTCCGGGTGTTAATTCACTTAATTCAGGTGCTACATAATTAACCAGACTCCAGTAGCGCTTACTCACATCGTCATAACGAATAGTAAACTTTTTCGCGCCACCGGGAAATCTAATAAAGTCAACTTGCTTATTAAAACAGGCTGTTCTTCCTCCATTACTGATTCGAATAATTGCCGCCATCTCAGGATGACCGGCGGGAACATCCACTCTTAAAATATTAGCCATACCCCCTTCAGGAGTGACTACAGCATTTCCTTCAAGCCAAGCACGAAAATGTCCGTCTAAATAGGTGGAGTCATAAGGCAACGGATTGGATGATGTCCAACTCTCAGACTCCAGTAAATTGGCATCATCCGGAGCAGACAGAATCATGGCACTGTAACGTTTCCCCCATGCGGAGGTAAATCCGGTGGCGTATTCTATAGTTCGCCATATTCTCCCATTATGATAGACTATAGGCATGGGGGCAGTATGATATTCCCCTTCAAGAATCAAGCCATTGTCTTTCCGGTAAGGATTAGTCCAAGTGTATCCGTTATCTATCGATTTCCGAATGATTACATTTCCATGGTGTTTATGTGTACCCATTAAATAGAGATCTCCTCTATGAACAAAGAGATTGGACCAGAACTGTCCATCAATATCTGCGATCTTTTCCCATGAATTCCCTCTGTCTTTGGATAAGAAAATTCGTGTTTGGGCTGAACGAAACTCTGTAGATTTTGGACCAAATTCATCGTGGGATGCAACATAGTATCCATTGGGTAGAATTGCCATACCGGGAGATCCAATATACTTCTCTTCCGTTTTTGGAAGGTAATTCACAATGGTTCCTTCAGGTTTGTGGGAAACCTGTGAAAATAGCGAAAAATATTGGGATGAAAACAGAATAATTAGGACAGAAATGAGGTGGTTTTTCATACTATTATTTATTCTTTAGGTAAGAAAATAACGACGTAAGGATAAACGATGAGGGAACATGGTCTCATAAATCAGGAGATCTAAGATGAAAGGTATTAATTCAGGTATTTATTTTTCAATTTTCCAAGTATCCCGTTTTCCTCTAAGATGGAAAGCCACCTATTAACACTATCACACAATGCGATGGACTCCTTTCGCATAATCCAACCATTGTTTTGTGTAAATCCGAGGGGAGTTTCAAAATCAATTTCCTGTAACTTCTTCCCCATTTGAACCGCAAAATCGGATGTTGTAGCAGTAAAATCAATTTCGCCGGAGGCAACCTGAATAATCAATTGCTCATATTCATAATCGTCTGATTCAACAATATGAATAGTATCAGCAATCTCCTCCGATAGGTTTTGAAGGCGATTTATAATATTTGAATTAACAGGAATCACAATGGTTTTGCCGCCCAAATCAATCAAATTACGAATGAGCGGAATATTATCGTTATACGGTGATTTTCGCTGAATGAGTACAATTTTATTTTGTGCTACCGGAGATGAAAATAGATATTCATCAGTTTTTGAACGAACAATAGGAACGAAGTGAGCAATGATATCAATTCGATTATGATTCAATTCATTATAACATTCGTCAAGGCTGCTCAGAGGAACAATCTCAATTTGCAGAGATGTTAGTTTGGAAATTTCTCTAACCAAATCATATTGAAATCCCTCTAAGGAATCATTCACAATCATCATCTCAATATTATTATACCCAATAGCAACTCTTAGCACACCTTCCTCATTTATCTCAGGAAAGTCACGTACCGGAAAAAATAGACTTGGGTTATATTGAGACGAATAGTAGAGGGTCACTATTATTATTCCGGTCAAGAATAATAAAAAAAAATAGAGATATAGGCGTCTTTTTATATTCATGGCATTCAAACGTATGATGAGTTAACACGGAATAAACGCTCTATTTACACTTCTGAATATTAATTCAAGAAGTTGACTGCCACACCCAATTTAAACACCATAGGGTTGATCGGATAGTGCGGAGTACTGAAATAGTTTTTACCGACCAAACCTACTCCGGCATTGTAAAGCATGGCGAAAAATCGGGCTTGTTTCAAATGACAGTTGATGTAAACATTGGTCAATGGAAAATTACCCACTTTAGTTTCGTTCTGAACGTAGTATTGTGCAAGCGCTGGCTCATATGCCGGGGCATAATACGAAGTAAAATAGCGACAATCTACGCCTAACTGGAAGGTCAGAACTTTCGAGATCTTAGACTTCAGATACATATTGGAATATACAGTCACCAACGGAAGAGGAAGCACCTCTTCAACGGTTGACTTTTGTACAGTAACATTATTTTCCCAATTAAATATGCCAAAACGGAAGTTTTTATACATCGTGGCACCGAGCACTTGCACTGAGCCAGAATGTTGCTTAACACCCTCTTTATCAAAATAGATATAATTGGAGATATTATCCATCGTAAAGTTAAGCCCCATCATCAAGCGAGTAGATTCCAAATCGCCTGAGATGCGAACACGTTGCTCAAACGAGAAGTCATTGTCCCAATAAAAATGGTTGGAATGATAGTGGCGGTGATAAAAATTGGGTAACAGATTTTTCACATGTGCCCTTGCTCTGAATAAAATGGTATCTTTCAGCAAAGGAAACTTTGTATTCAATTCACCTGAAAGTTTAAACTGGCCCATCTCTTTTCCGACAATTCCAAGCTCACCATTCACAGTGTAAGTAAGAATCTTACCTGTTCGTTTTGCCAACTCTCCTCCCACATTGACAACTGTTTCACTGAATCTACTTCTACCTTTCGTAATGGAATCTGGCAGTTCAAAACTTCTGAAATCAGTATGTAGATAGGCTGTCAACCCAGCCTTAGCCCATTTATTAAATCCTTCTCTAAGGGACAATGCAATGGTGTTCTTAACAGACCAATACGAAGTGGCGTCCACCGTAGAATCGGGCGATAAGAAAGTGTGAGGATAATAATCGACAGGGATTCCATATCCTCTAAACGTTCTGCTATTGTTATCTATTTTAGCCGTATGGATTATGCTTGAGACCGGAACAAACTCACTTAACAACAAGGAATCGGGTACATCAATTGAATCACCTGATTCAACGTCTCTATAGAATCCGAGATTATATCGATGTGTGAAAAAATAAGAGCCTCCACTAATCGAGTTACTTACATTATCACCGAAAACAACAGGAATACTCCGTGAGTCAACAGGATTTTTTCCACTTTGCTTCGATTCCGGATCAAGAATATAGGCGTCGTCGGTAATTCCTCCATTTTCGAAGTTCTGAAAATCATATGGATTTAGGTATGTGTGAAAAGAATACCGATCGGAAGTGAAGCTCCCAAATAGCTGATAATTAAGATGCCGTACGCGTTGGTTCTGATAAAAACCTC
>JBKEBB010000018.1:0-26056 GCA_047972845.1 Bacteroidales bacterium | reverse complement strand
TATGCAAACACATTGGATTACAAACAACAACGACAGGCTGATACTCTTTTTTACCGGCTGGGGCATGGACTTCTATCCTACCCAACACCTGTCGCATGAAGGCTACGACTTATGCGTCTGTTACAACTACTCCGATTCGACCCCTGCACCCATCAGCAGGTGGTTCCAATATAAAGAGATCTATTTAGTAGCATGGAGTATGGGAGTTTGGATGGCCGAGAAAATATTCCGCGACATTCTTTTTGATTTCACAAAAGCCGTTGCCATTAACGGGACACCCACCCCCGTAAACGACTTAACAGGAATCCCAGTCCAAATAGCAGACAGCACCTACCGAACAATGGACAATGACAACTTGAATCGTTTCTACAGAAGAATAAACCAAACACCTATAAACATAGAACAATTTGAACAAAACAAACCCCAACGCACGATTGATGATCAACGCAAGGAGTTGGGATTGTTGGTAAATCAAACAGGATATTACAAACCCCGCATCAAATGGTCCAAAGCTCTAATCAGTATCAACGATCAAATCTTTAGCGCCGAGAATCAAAAGAAATACTGGACTGAACGTCCACTCACACCCATACAGATTGAATACTTGAATGCTCCACACAACCCATTTTACAAGTATGGAGCATGGCCTGAAATATTACATCACCAAATCAGATGAACAAACAACAGATTGCCCGTAGATTCAAACGCGCCCTGGAAAGCTACGATGAGAATGCTACCGTGCAACAAGAGATAGCCCAAACTCTCGCCTCAATGATAACAGAGACGGGAACGACGAAAAAACAGATACGAATGCTTGAAATTGGATGCGGAACAGGAATGCTCACAAGGCGATACGTTCCGCATCTCTCTATCAACCACCTCCATTTAAACGACATTGTAGAGAGTGCGGTAGAGACACTCAGAAACAAAATTCCTTCACAGGCTAACAGCGATGATTCGATCATCGTATCCGAACATCCGGGGGATGCTGAGGCAATCCCATTTCCGGAGTCGATGGATATGGTTGTCGCGGGATCGGCCGTTCAATGGATTGAAAACAAAGAGGCGTTGTTTGAGAAAATAGCGAACAGTCTCACCCCTGAGGGCTATTTCATTTTCAATACGTTCGGTATCCACAATTTCATGGAGATAAAAAACCTTACGGGAGTAGGACTCCATTATCCCGAAACCTCACTCCTTACCGAGATGCTCGAGAAATATTTTCAAATAGAACAGCACACCCGCGTTGAACGAAAACAGTGGTTTGACTCTCCCGTGGCAGTTCTTAAACACATCCGAAACACCGGAGTGGGCATGGAGTGTAAGATTCGTTGGAATAAACACACCCTCCACTCGTTCACAAACAACTACCTCGAACGTTATCAATCGGAAGGCGAAGTAAGTCTCACATGGGACATTCTCTATTTTATTTGCCGAAAGAGAATGAGCTAACACTAAACCAATCGGCAATTCACATCATTAAATCGATAAAAATGCACCCTCTCTATTTCATCACAGGAATTGACACCGACGCAGGAAAAAGCATTGTTACAGGAGTACTCGGTAAATACCTGCTTTCAAGAAAGGTAAACGTTATTACTCAAAAGATGGCACAAACGGGAGCTGTCGGAATATCGGAAGACATCATCACCCACCGACGCTTGATGAATATCGAACTTACCGACGCGGACAAACAGGGAATCACCTGTCCCTATGTATTCCCTTTCCCTGCCGCACCTCAACTCTCGGCTCGATTAGAGAATGAGTCGATTGATCTGAATCAAATCACCGAAAGCTCGGAGCAATTAAAGAAGATGTACGACACTGTTCTATTGGAGGGGGTGGGAGGACTGATGGTTCCTATCGTCAACGACATCATGGTGATCGACTATCTCAAACAACAGAAATACCCGACAATCGTTGTCTCAAATGGAAAATTGGGAAGCATTAATCACACACTGCTCGCACTCGAAGCGTTGAAAAGGAGAGAGATCGATGTGGTGTGCCTGATCTACAATCGTTGCATTGAAACCGACCCGGTGATCACCGAAGACACACTCGGCCTGTTCCGCCGCCAATTGAGCACACTCTACCCATCGGCCTGCCTGATCGAATTTCCCTATTGGGATGAAAAAAGCGAACTGATCGACTGTTCGACACTGTTCGGACTATAAAAAGGATCAACTCGACATACACTCTCTCACCCACCTATATCCCCATACCAAACCCCAACCCGCTTATCAGGAGCATTCTCAGACAACCTGACAAGTGGATTGGGGTTTGGTATATTTCTACGTTTTTTATTCTTGGGATTAAAAGAAGTCTATTTTTGCTCGGGCACCATTCTTTCGAGGGAGCCATTCTATTTTATATTCTAAAAAATGGTATTTGATGAAAGAAATATTCCTTTTCATTTCGCGGTGTACATCATAAATCGTCAGGGTGTACACCACAGACGGCTACCCTGTACACCGGAACTCTCTTGTATTTAGAGGGTAGAGTTAATACAAATGGTTAAACAAAATAAGGAGAATAGTCGTTTGTATTAAAAGGGGTAATAAACTTCTTTATACCGAGTATAAATAATTTTATACGAATTGTGAGTAAAAATGTACGATTTGATAGTGTCCGGTTAAAAAGAATAGTTACATTTGCCCCCACGATTGCTATGAATGGGTTTACAATACCCTATTACTTACACATTAAATAATTGAATAATGAGAAATTTATCTCAGCACGAAATTGACTCACTGTTAGTCAATGGTTGTGTGGCGGAAGATTGGACTCAAATCTTTGTGTCGGAGAAATTCTCAACGGAGCATATCCACCATACCCGATTTTCGGGGAAGATTACAATGGGGTGCTTCGAGAGCGTTTTTACCCTTGAAGGCGGCTTACGTCGCCATTCGGGCATACGATTTGCCACCCTCCACAATTGTGAAATAGGCGACAATGTCTTAATTGAGAATGTTGCCAATCACATCTCCAATTACCGTATCGGTAATGATTCTTACATCTTGAACGTAAATGTGATCGCCGTTAAACATCGATCGACTTTCGGCAATGGTGTTCGCGTAAGCGTACTCAACGAAACCGGAGGTCGCGAAGTGCCTATCTTCAATGAGCTCTCCTCCTCGTTGGCTTATATTATTGCCCTTTACAGGCATAAGCAGGAAGCGATTGTCGAGTTGGAACGCTTGATCGATCAATACGCAGACGAGCATTCATCGCTCTATGGCACCATTGGAGATCATGTTCGAATTGTCAATACAGGAACCATCATGCAGGTGAATATTGGTTCGTACGCGAGTGTTATCAATACGGCTCGACTCGAAAACGGAACCATTAACAGCAATGAATTGGCACCTGTATATGTGGGCGATAGTGTTATCGCCTCTGATTTTATCTTTTCATCAGGTTCACACATCGCGGACGCGGCAAAGATAATCCGTTGTTTCATTGGGCAAGCATGCCACGTATCGCACAGCTTTTCGGCTCACGATTCATTGCTTTTTTCCAATGGAAATTTTGAAAACGGGGAGGCGTGTGCCATCTTCGGCGGTCCCTTTACTGTTTCGATGCATAAATCGAGTTTGCTTATTGCCGGAATGTTTTCATTTCTGAATGCAGGAAGCGGATCGAATCAGAGTAATCACATGTACAAACTGGGACCCATTCACCAAGGCATTGTGGAGAGAGGATCTAAGACGACGAGCGACTCGTATGTACTTTGGCCGGCCCGTGTGGGAGTATTTTCCCTGATCATGGGGCGCCACTACCACCATTCTGACACCACCGACCTGCCTTTCTCCTATTTGGTAGAGCGATCAGACGAATCGTACCTGGTTCCCGGCGTGAACATTCGTAGCGTGGGAACCGTACGTGATGCCCAAAAATGGCCTGTGCGCGACAATAGAAAAGATTCGAAATTGCTCGACCTGATTAATTTCAATCTACTCAGTCCCTATACCATCCAAAAGATGATGAAAGGACGGATGATTCTGAAAAGACTGCAGGAGATGTCGGGCGAAACAACCGAGATATATACCTATCGGAATACCAAAATAAAAAACGCCTCTCTCCGCAATGGAATTCATCTGTACGAAAAGGCGATAACAAAGTTTCTGGGAAACTCATTGATCTCCCGTCTGCAAAGTGGAGCTGCCTCTTATCAGACCATACAAGAGGTACGCGAGCGATTGAAGCCTACCCATCCATGCGGTGCGGGTGATTGGGTGGATTTATCGGGACTGTTTGCTCCAAAATCGGAGGTGGACAGACTGATCGAACTGATCGAACGACAACAGATAAGTCTGAATGAAATTTCGAGCCTTTTTGCCAAACTGCATGGTGAATACTACGATATGGAGTGGACTTGGGCCTATTTCGCCACCGAACAGTTCTTTGGAGTGCAATTGAGTCATATCACAATCAGACAACTCCGTTGGATCATCGAACAGTGGCTCGACGCGGTTGTGACCATCGATAACATGCTCTATAAAGATGCCATGAAAGAGTTCTCCATCACCTCGATGATCGGATTCGGAGTGGATGGAAGCGAAGTGGATAAGATGGAGGACTTTGAATCGGTGCGTGGTGCGTTTGACTCCAATCCCTTTGTTGCCGCGGTGCAACAACACATCAAAACAAAATCGGCACTGGCGGATGCAGTGCTGGATTGTCTCTCCGCAGTTCAATAAATGTCATTGGTTCGGTTGAGGTCAAGAGATCTCAATCGCTCTACTATTTTTTCACAAGTAATCATTACAACTATGTGTGGAATTGTCGGCTATATAGGCCAAAATCAAGCATACCCAATACTTTTGCAAGGACTCAAACGGTTGGAATACCGAGGATACGACAGTGCCGGATTGGCCCTGATTGATGGAGAGAACCATCTGAATGTATATAAAGCAAAAGGAAAAGTGAGTGAACTCGAACAATTTAGTTTGGACAAAAATATTGCCGGAACCATCGGCATTGCCCATACACGATGGGCAACCCATGGAGAACCGAGCAGCTTGAATGCTCATCCCCATTACTCCGAATCGGAGTCGCTCGCACTGATTCATAATGGAATTATTGAGAATTATGCAGCACTGAAGACAATGTTGATAGAAAAAGGATATCACTTTCGAAGTCGTACAGACACTGAAGTGTTGGTACATCTGATCGATTACATACGTGACGGGCAATGCTGTGATCTGCTCACGGCTGTGCGAGTGGCACTCTGTCAGGTGGTCGGATCGTATGCCATCGCGCTGCTCGATCGTGACAACCCCGATCAAATCATCGCGGCACGAAAAAGCAGTCCCCTCGTGGTGGGAATAGGAGAAGATGCCTATTATCTGGCATCGGACGTGAGTCCGATTGTGGAGTTTACCAAAGAGGTGATCTATCTGAAGGAAGAAGAGGTGGTGGTGATTGATCGTATCCACGGGATAAAGGTAGTGACACTGGAGAATTGTGAGCAGCAACCCGAAGTGGTACAGATCGAGATGACTCTGGCTCAGTTGGAAAAAGGAGGTTTTCCCCATTTTATGTTGAAAGAGATATTCGAACAGCCGCAAACCTTGCGCAACTGTATGCGTGGACGTATCAATGTTGAGGGAACAAATGTGACTCTTTCGGCCGTAATTGATCACAAAGAGAGGCTGTTAGCAGCCAAACGGGTGATCATTGTGGCATGTGGTACCTCGTGGCATGCCGGATTGATTGGAGAAAGTTTGATCGAATCGATGTGTCGATTGCCGGTAGAGGTGGAATATGCTTCGGAATTCAGAGACCGTAATCCGGTCATTCATGAGGATGATTTGGTTATCGCCCTTTCACAATCGGGAGAAACCGCGGATACTCTGGCGGCGGTAGAGTTGGCATTGAGTCAGGGTGCTTTTGTATACGGCATATGTAATGTGGTGGGAGCCTCCATTCCACGAATGACACATACCGGATCGTATATTCATGTGGGCCCGGAAATTGGAGTGGCCTCCACTAAGGCCTTTTCGGGTCAGGTGACTGTGTTGGCCATGTTGGCTCTGACTCTGGCCAAAGAAAAAGGATTAATAGAAGATGGGCGATTGCAGTCGTGCATTGAGGAACTGATCTCCATCCCGGGTAAGATTGAAAAGGTATTATCGTTGAACGATTCGATTAAGAACCTATCTATTCCGTTTACCTTTGCCCGTAACTTTATCTACTTGGGAAGAGTATTCAGCTATCCGGTGGCATTGGAAGGGGCATTGAAATTGAAGGAGATCTCCTACATTCATGCCGAAGGATATCCTGCGGCTGAAATGAAGCACGGTCCAATCGCGCTGATCGATGCCGACATGCCGGTGATCGTACTTGCTACAAGGAGCTCGACGTATGACAAGGTGGTCAGTAATGTGCAAGAGATAAAGGCACGCAACGGACGAGTGATTGCTATTGTGACAGAGGGTGACGAGTTGATCAGCGAATTGGCCGATTACACAATCAGTATCCCAGCAACAGTAGAATGTCTCGATCCTCTGTTGTCGGTAATACCGTTGCAATTATTGGCTTACCACATAGCCGTAAATAAGGGCCGTGACGTGGATCAACCCCGCAACCTCGCTAAATCGGTAACGGTAGAATAGTACAGAAAAGGCGACCGGAGAAAAGAGGAACATTTAGTTCCTCCTTCTTTTCAGTTGTCGTTCAATCCGTTTTACGATAGTTTCGATGGATTGATCCGGTTCAATGATGTTGTAATCTTGCCAGAACTCCTGATCGGTGAAGTCGGTGAGTTTTTCAACAATGATGTCGGCAGAACGTACACGACTGGACGGTTCGATTTTTTCGATACGGTCGGTAATCCGGTCGGTAACCACCATCTCGGAAATGGTGCTGTAGGTAGATGAAAAGAGCCGCTTGGGCCAACGACAGCGAAACTGAACTTCGGACTTCACATAAGAGAAGTGCCAAACGTTGTTCGACGGCTTGTACTCAACTACGTAATGGGCTCTGGTAGGAGTTGCTTTTACTCCGGGTGGTTTACGACGGATAAATATATTTTCGGCCGCTTTGTTGTCTTCTATGTTCATGAAAAATTCCAAGCGGGAGATGGCCATCGATTCGGAGTCAATGTAAATTCGTCCTCTGAATAGAATTTCATCGCCTGCCGCTTTGTTTTGGTTGAAATTGACTACATACTGAAAACGATCATACAGCATGTCGGGTGTGGTGTATTCGAAATTATACAACTCGAGATCTTTACCAAACATCAGGTTCTCAGGATTTCGTACCACATCGAGTTTAAACGCCGTGGTGATACCTCCCTGTAGTTTAAACAAAAGGGTGTCGAGCCGATTATAGTCGATATGCCTACGCCCTTTGTAAATGGTAGCATAGTCGGAGCCGAAACCGAGATAGGACGATTTGTATCCGAAGAGGACGGCTTCGGCAAGAGCTAAATAGTTGGACCCTTTTTTGATGATCTCCCGATAGAATGTGACAATGTTTGAGGGGCTGTTTGGATAGTTGTCCGGAATGAGCCGTAAGGCAAGGCGTACAAGACTTTTAGCATCGCCAGCATGTACGGTAACCTGACGTAAACTGATAGGGCTTTGTTCGAGACGAATTGTAATATCGGAGTGTTTGCTACCCAATGAAGAGATTCTCAGCCCATACACTTTGTAACCCACATAGGAGATACTGATACTGTCACTTTTGACATTGAGGGGAACACGAAGGGAAAACTCTCCTTTATTATTGGTTACGGTTGCCATATCGGTGCCGTTGATCCATACAGTGGCGGCAGGAAGGCGCTGCCTTGATTCGTTGTCAACGACTGTTCCCGACAACAGGATAGACTCTTGCCCGATAAGTGTTGAGCAGGTCAGAATAAAGAGGGTGATTAAAATAGATAATCGTTTCATGACGTTCCGGGTTTAATGGTGATTTAAGAGTAAAAAGAAAGAATACTAACAAAGACCAACCTGTTGCTCCTTACGCCAACGGAAACGACCCATAAATAGACACCCGAAATGAAAGGGTTGGCGATAGGCAATTTTTCGCGTTTAACGCTTCTAATATAAAACAAATTATGGATATAGTTTGCTTTTTCATTAATAATTAATAACTAAGTTGTTTAATGATTTGGGGGAGGCTTGAATTTTAGGTGGTATCTTTGCGGGCGATTAGAAAAGTATTTGAACATGTCAGGAGTGTTGAAAACGACATTGGATGGGAGCTCTACTCTCTACCTGCCGGAGATGGATGAGCATTATCACTCCACCAATGGTGCGCGTTCGGAATCGATGCACGTGTATATCGATGCCGGATATAGAGCGACAGACGCGAATCCTGTGTCTGTGTTGGAAATCGGATTCGGAACAGGATTGAACGCTTGGCTCACATTGAGCGAGGCAACCGCCACAAACCGACCCACCAATTATATAGCGATTGAACTGTTTCCTCTTTCGATGGACGTTGTTGATCAATTGTCTTATTCCAAAGGAGAGGGAGGCGATCTGTTTCGACAGATTCATACCACTGAATGGGAGAAGAGGGTGGATATATCACCCTGCTTTAATTTGCAGAAAATAAAAACGGATTTAGCCTCATTTATACCTCCCAAGGGGATGGATGTGGTCTATTTCGATGCGTTTGCCCCCGACAAGCAGCCGGAGATGTGGCAATCAATCTATTTCGAACGACTATTCGCGAGTATGAACAGTGGAGGGGTATTGACCACCTACTGTGCGAAAGGGGTGATAAGAAGGATGTTGATAGCCGCCGGATTTGAAGTGGAACGACTCCCCGGGCCATTGGGTAAACGAGAAATATTACGAGCCATTAGAAAATGAACCAAATAGATTACGCCATTATAGCGGCAGGCGAAGGTAGCCGCTTGAGAGAAGAGGGGATTGAGTATCCCAAACCGCTTGTTCCGTTGGACGGGATCCCTGTTTTGAAGCGACTGATCGATCTCTTTGTAGCTAACCATGCGGCATCAATCTCTTTGATAATAAACGAAGAGATGACGGAGGTGCGAGAATATGTGAATTCGCTGAGTTTGTCGATCCCATTTCATGTGATAGTTCGCTCGACACCCTCTTCGATGCATAGCTTTAAAGAGCTTTCGACATGTCTGAATGGAGATCGGTTTTGCTTGACAACTGTTGATACCGTGTTTAACGCGGAGCGGTTTTCTCAGTTTATCAATGGTTTTATTACTGATCCCGATACCGATGGATGGATGGCCGTAACTGATTACATAGACGACGAAAAACCATTGTATGTTGGGGTGGATAGTCAGATACGAGTTGAGGGATTCTATGATACGAACGAACATAATTGCACCTATATATCGGCTGGAATATACGCGTTGACTTCAAAATCGATCGCGGTGCTCGACCAATGTATTGCCGAAGGAAATGCTCGGATGAGAAATTTCCAACGAAGATTAGTATTGGAAGGATTTCGGTTGAAAGCCTTCAATATTGGTAAGGTGATTGATATAGACCATACTGCCGATGTGTGTAAAGCGCATCAATTGATCGGAGCACCATTCAGAGTGGCCGCGGTGAGACGGGATACCGTTTTTTCTCCCAACCATATTGAGAATGACGAAGCGATAATGGCTGCCGTGATTGCAGGATTGCGCAGTGCGGGTGTGGAGGTGCTGGAGTTTTCCGAAGCGGAGTTTCAACCTACGATTGATCGTTTTAAACTGGTTGTGCATGCCGGACGTTCGGTGAGTTTTGTGAATAAATTGGAGCGGTTTGAACAAATGGGAGGTGTGGCGATTAATAGTGTGGCCGCGCTCAAGAATAGCCGACGGGTGGCATTCACCTCACTGATGCTCGATCATGAAATGCCTCATCCACAATCGTGGTTGATTGACACATCGAACAGTCCATCGATAGAAGGAGATGGTTTTTGGGTCAAGAATACGGCTGATTATACACGCTTCGCCGATGATGTGACGTTTGCTGCCGACGGGAATAAACTAAAAGATGAGCTGATGCGCTTTCGAGTGAGAGGCATTGATAAGGTGGTGGTAAGCCATCATGTAAAAGGAGATATCGTGAAGTTTTATTGCCTCAGAGATGATTCATTCTTCTATTGGTGCTATCCTCAAACGTGGGGACACTCGAAATTCGGACATGAGGCGATAAACGGTGAGTTGAATCACTATCCGTTTGATGAAAACAGATTGAGGAGATTGGCTATTGAAGCTGCTAAGGTGCTTGATCTCGAACTGTTGGGAGGAGACGCGGTGGTGACCCCGACCGGAGATATTATATTGATTGATGTGAACGATTTTCCAAGTTTCAAGCCTTGTGCCAATCAAGCCGCGGAGGCGATCGTTCGATTTGTTATGCTTAAATTGATTCATTATGGAGACGGGAACAAGAGTAGAGAAAACCTTTAAATCCGCCGATACGGAAGAGTGGTGGGATGTTCATTTTACTCGACCTTTGGGATATTGGTGGGCGGTGTTGTTTATGAAACTCTCTGTGACGCCTAATGTGGTTACCATCATGGCGATGATTATTGGTGCGATAGGAGGTGTTCTCTTCGCATTCGATGATTTGACAGTTAATCTGATCGGAATGGTGTTAATCGTGTTGGCGAACCTGTTTGACAGTGCCGACGGACAATTGGCACGGATGACCAATCAATGCAGCCGCTTTGGTCGGATCTTGGATGGATTTTGTGGCGATGTGTGGTTTTTCTTCATATACGCGGCTCTTTGTTGGCGGCTGCAGGAAGCCGGATGGTCGCCCTTTATAGTATGGCCATTCGCGGCGATTGTGGGAATATATCACGCGTTGCAATCGTCCACTTCGGACTACTACAGAAATACACATCTGTATATGTTGAAGGGAGAAAGCGGAAGCGAACTGGATAACTCGGAAAAATTGACCGAACAGTATAAGAAATTGATTCTTAAAGAGAATTTCTGGAATAAGTGGGCTCTTTATCATTATATCGATTTCACCAAGCGACAAGAAGGAAATACCCGTCATCTGCAACAACTCTTTGGGTTGATTCGAACTAAGTTTGGAGGGACTCCTCCAGAATCATTGAAAGAAGAATTTCTAACCGGAAGCCGCCCGTTGATGAAATGGACAAACATTTTGACCTTCAACACACGCATGGCCTTTCTCTTTTTTTCATTAATTATTGATCTTCCCTGGCTCTATTTCATGTTTGAGATGACAGTTTTGAATGTATTGTGGTTTTATATGAATTGGTCGCATGAGTCGCTAAGCAAACGGTTGGTGACAAAATATGCGTAAAACAAACGAATAAACGATTTGAAAAGGACAAATTTGATGATTGACAAGAATAGTATTAAATGAGTGATATTTGATTACGGTGGCACCATCGATACAAATGGAGTGCACTGGGGTGTGGTCTTGCAGGAGGCATATCAACGATTCAAAGTTCCTGTTGAAGTGACCCATTTTCGTGCGGCATATGTACATGGCGAACGCACATTGGCTGCCAACCGGATTATTTTTCCTCACTTCACCTTTTATGATACACTGCTTGCCAAGATTACCATTCAATTCGAATATTTGGTTTCGAAAGGACATCTTCCGGTAAACTATCCATGCGACTCAACCATCGACTCAATTACCGAATATTGCTACTCCTTTGCAAAAGACTGTATCAGCAGTGCGATTCCGGTGTTGAGTGGACTAAGCGAAAAGTATCCGTTGGTATTGGTGTCCAATTTCTATGGAAACATTGAGGCGGTGTTGGAGGATTTTCATTTGCATCACTTCTTTCAGCACATAGTAGAGTCGGCTGTAGTAGGAATACGAAAGCCCGATCCCGCCCTTTTTGCATTAGGAGTGGAGAAACTGGGCCTGTCCGCGTCTGAAGTAGTGGTGATTGGTGATTCGGTACGAAAAGATATCCATCCGGCTCAATCGTTGGGTTGTCGGACTATTTGGTTGAAAGGCGAGGGATGGGGAGATGTAGAGGAGTCGGTCGCCATCGCGGGTGATGTGACAATAAAGAATCTGAACGACGTCCTCACTATTCTATAATTTCAATACTGATATTACAGATATAATAAAGAGATAAGAATGACGAGATCACGATTATACCTGATAGGTTTTATGGGTTGCGGCAAATCGACTGTTGGGAAGATGTTGTCCACCGCGCTTGGATATTCGTTTGTTGACTTGGATCTGTTTATTGAGCAGCGATATTTGAAGTCAGTTTCTCAGTTGTTCGCTGAGTATGGAGAGGCGCATTTCAGAGAGGTTGAGCGTCGCGCGCTACGTGAGGTAAGCACCTTTGAACAAGTGGTTATTTCCACAGGCGGAGGATCGCCGTGCTTTTTCGACAACATGGAATTTATGAATCGAGAGGGTTTGACAATCTACCTCAAAGCCACTGTTAGTACACTCTACGAACGCTTATTAAAAGGCAGAAATAAACGTCCGCTGATAGCCAATAAATCCAAGGAAGAATTGGTTCGTTACATTGAAGAGATGTTGGACAAACGCGAACCCTTCTATTCTCAAAGTGAGCTTATATTGCCAATCAACCCTTCGGTGTCGAAACAAGAGCTCAAAACCGTTGTTGTTCCCGAGTACGTGAATATCCTTCAAAATTATACTAAGAACGAAGCATAACAGTATACATTCAAATAGATTTAATCTTATGGAATCAACCATTACCCACTCTCCACTCTTCCTTTGCGCCATCGTAGCACGATCGTCGGACACCTCTGTCGCTGTGGTCAATGAAAAGGGAGAGTTTCTTTATCGTTTTATCGGAAAGTCGATCGATCAATCCAAGGTAGGAGAGGCGAAGGCGCTAACCAACGGAAAAGATATTCGTAATCAACTGGTGGATGAGTTGGAGCGCATACCCGATTTCGTGTTTGTGACAGATGCTTCTGATGGAGGGAATGAGGAGTGTTCATCTGTATATCCCATAGCTAAACAACTCTTTGATGGAAAGATGGAAGTTCGTTCATGTCATTACACTTCTCTGATTGCTATTGCCGACGAAACAGTTCCTATGGCAATGATGGAGGCTGGAGTTGAGACCAAAGCATGGGGCATTGATCAGGAGGGACGTGTTGTGACAACCGGAGGATGGGGAGCGACTCTTGGCAACGAGGGAAGCGCCACTCACTTGACCGTTGAAGCCCTAAAGTCGGTAATAAGAGCCAATGACGGGATGGCCAGAAGGACGGTATTGACACAACGGGTGAAGCAGTATTTTCAAGTTGAAGACTTTCGTCAACTACCATCGATTCTTGCCAGCACGTCCACTGATCCGAATTGGATCGCGGGTTTTTCCGCTGAGGTTGAACAAGCTTCAGAGGAGGGTGATATTGCCTCAATCATGTTGTTGGGCGAGACCATTGAATGGTTGTATCGTCTTTCACAATCGATTATTCGTAAATGCGGAGCCAAACAGCTTTGTCTGAGTGGTGATTTGTTTCAATCAAGCAAGGCGATTCGAGAACGTTTGTCAGAACGATTCAATAATTCAGGCGTTGATATATATATTTCTTCGCTAACCCTTGAGCAGTCCGCTTTGATTGCCGCATTCAAGATGGCCTCTCTGTCGCCCGAGCATTCGTTGTTTGCTAATTGGCAAACTCAGTTTGCGGAAGAGATTCATGCTTAACGGTCCATTTTATTGTCCGATTATCTTCCTCAAATTAGGATAAATGTATTACTTTTGTGGTATTAACAAAAAACTACAATAAATGACTATGAGAACTGTTCTCGTTGCCTTATCGCTGTTGTTCACTACTTCAGTATTTGCTCAAACGGAAGTTATTCCGATCAACGAAGCAAAAAGCTCCAGTCAGGGACTTGCTTACTCCTTGCCTAAAATTATTTTACGCCTGCATCTCAATACGGTTAAACTGACCAACACGGCAGGACCCTATTTCAGGTATGCGGAACGCTATCTGGGGGTTAAAACTCCGATTATGGAAAACAGCGTAGAATGGACTCTCGAAAATATCTCATTGGAACAGGTGGCACTACCTGATCCGGCCCATTCATACCTGATCCTTTTCAAATCAACTCCGATTCCTACCATCGATCTGACACGCGACGGAATAATCCGCGCGCTAAACATGGAATATATCGCTGATGCATCGGAAGAAGCGCAACAGAAAAAGGGAGAGGCAAAAGACGATAAAACCGATGCCAAAATGAATGTAATGAGCGAAGAATTGCTTATGGCGGGTTCAACAGCTAAGATGGCTGAAATAGCCGCTAAACAGATCTACAAAATACGGGAAAGTAGAACCGACTTGGTAACAGGAAATATGGACAACCTTCCGGCTGACGGTGAGTCGTTCAAACTGATGCTGAAACAACTCGACGATCAGGAAAAAGCCCTTACCGCTCTTTTTATAGGCACCACTCAACGAGAACCAAAATCCATTACGATTGACATTGACCCCACTGAAGATATAGAGAAGCAGGTGATCACCCGATTCTCAAAATTTAAAGGAGTAGTGGATAAAAACGACCTTTCGGGCACACCCATATACCTGTCGATGAAAACCATCGAAAAGAAAGAGCTTGCCCCCGATCCAAAAGCTGCAAAGGCGCGAAAAGGAGTTTTCTACCGAATACCGGCTAAGATTGAAGTATCGCTTACCGGATTGGACAACAAAAACTGGATACGTGAAAATGTAATGGTTCCCCAGATGGGTACCGTTGTATCGTTGTCTCCTAACCTCTTCGACAACAAAAAAGCCCCCATAAAGGTACTATTCGAACCAACCACCGGTGCTATTCGTCAAATGATTCAATAACAACACGGGATATAGTAAGGGGTGTTGGTCGCTTGTCGGTTCAACACCCCTGTTTTTCATACTCCAACCACCGAATCAATACACCACCCCTGTTATGCTACCCCTTGCAGAACGACTTCGACCTACGTCACTCGACAAATACGTTGGGCAACAACACATTGTCGGAAAGGGAGCTGTGCTTCGAAACATGATAGATAGTGGAACTCTCCCCTCTTTTATTTTGTGGGGACCACCGGGAGTAGGAAAAACCACCCTCGCTCGGATCATATCAAATCTGATCGAAGTACCGTTTTTCTCACTCAGCGCTATCAACTCTGGGGTGAAAGATGTACGGGAGGTGATTGAGAGTGCCAAAAAGCAACGATTCTTCGACACCCGTAGCCCCATCCTTTTTATCGATGAGATTCACCGATTCAGCAAAGCGCAGCAGGACTCGCTGCTGGGAGCTGTTGAAGCGGGAGTTATTACTCTCATAGGTGCCACCACCGAAAATCCCTCTTTCGAGGTAATACGCCCCCTACTCTCCCGTTGTCAAGTGTATGTACTCAAATCGCTCACCGTCGCGGATCTAATGGAGCTACTTAACCGAGCATTAACCGAAGATGTGGAGTTGAGTAAGCGTCGCATCACCGTAGAAGAACACAATGCGTTATTCCGATTCTCCGGTGGCGATGCGAGAAAGTTACTCAACATACTCGACCTGATCGTCAATGCCGACGGATCGGACGATATTACCATCACGGATGCGCTTGTCACCGAACGGCTGCAACAAAATCCACTGGCCTATGACAAAGACGGGGAGATGCACTACGATATTATCTCCGCCTTTATCAAATCGATTCGTGGAAGCGATCCCGATGCGGCAATCTATTGGCTGGCACGAATGGTAGAAGGAGGTGAAGATCCTCTTTTTATCGCCCGTCGACTTCTGATCTCGGCGGCAGAAGATATCGGACTGGCAAATCCGAACGCACTGCTTCTGGCCAACGCTTGCTTTGACGCGTTGAACAAAATAGGTTGGCCCGAAGGAAGAATCGTACTGGCAGAAACGACCGTTTATCTGGCCGCCAGTCCCAAAAGCAACTCCACCTATCTGGCCATTGACGAAGCCATTGCGAAGGTAAGAGAGAGCGGAAACCTCCCTGTGCCACTCCACCTGAGAAATGCCCCCACGCAATTGATGAAAGAGCTCAACTACGGAAGGGAATATAAATATGCGCACGACTATACGGATAATTTCATCAACCAGCAGTATCTTCCTAAAGAGATTCAGAATTCCATCTTCTGGAAACCACAATCCACCGCGGCTGAGATGAAACTGAAGGAACATCTGAGCCGACTCTGGAAAGGTCGGTACGACAAGTAAATTACACTCAACCGATAACGAGTGGAGTTAATCCCATTTTGCCTGAATACTCAAATCCAAGGCCCCTCCATACAATTTCAGATCTATCTATTAACTCATATATACAATCAATATGGAAAACAATAACGTCGCCTACTGCGGTCTCTATTGCGGAGAATGCGGCAGTTTTAAGAAAGGAAAATGTCCCGGTTGTAAAGAGAATAATAAAACTTCATGGTGTAAAATTCGTGAATGTTGCCTCACAAATGGGTACGCCTCTTGTGCTGACTGCACTCAAATCTCACTGAATGAATGTAGAAAATTCAACAACCTGTTTGCAAGAACTATAGAGTTTGTATTCCGGAGTGATCGAAAAAGAAGTATATACCGAATACGGGAGATTGGAAGTTTCTCTTATGCAGAAGAGATGAAACTGCAGAAAAGAATGTCGCTAAAAAGAGGTCAGAAATGATAATATGACGAAGTTTATGTGATTTATCCTGAACAATTCGCAAATGGGGGATGTTTAATTATAAAAACATTAAATACGAACAATAATATGGCAACAATCACACTTAAAGGAAACCCTATCAATACACTCGGAATTAAACCTAAAACAGGCAGTGTAGCTCCTGATTTCACTTTGTTGAACAGCGACTTGCAAGAGGTATCTCTCAGCTCGCTTAAAGGAAAATACGTGGTGCTGAATATCTTCCCAAGCCTCGACACCGCTGTCTGTGCTACGTCAGTACGTCAGTTCAACAAGTTGGCTGCCGGAAAACCAAACACCGTGGTATTGGCTATCTCAAAGGATCTACCTTTCGCACACAAACGCTTTTGCACAACCGAAGGAATTGAAAACGTACAGGGTCTTTCAACATTCAGACATCCGGGCTTTGAAGAGCAATACGGATTGACCATTACCGAATCGCCGCTTGCACAACTGTTGGCTCGCGCGGTGGTGGTGGTAAACCCTGAAGGGGTGGTGGTGTATGAAGAGTTGGTGCCTGAGATTGTGCAGGAACCCGACTACGAAAAAGCATTAGCAGCGATAAAATAAAAATACTGACCTCTGGAAAGACAGAACTTCTCTTCATTTTTCATTGTATTACAGGCCGTCATTGGATTCAATGGCGGTCTTTTTCTTTGTTATCACATTATTTATACCTTTGCACAGAAACTGTAACCTATAATCAGAAACCAATAACCATGAAAAAGTTGAATTTTCTCCTTTTTGCAATCCTTATTTTTAGCTTGTTACAACCATTCACCTCGTGCCGCGACCGTTCAGCTTCGGGCGAAGAGGGTACAGCCATCGTTCTTCCCGAACCTCCTCGTCCAGAAGGTGCCACCGATGTAATTGAATTGCGCTGCGATCCGATCCCCGTAGTGCGAGTGGCATTCATCGGGTTGGGAATGCGTGGACCCGGAGCGGTTCATCGCTGGACTTTTCTCGAAGGAGTAGAGATAAAAGCACTCTGCGAGATTCGTCCGGACAAACTTGAAAAAGCGGCTAAGATTTTGGCCGACAAAGGTCTTCCTCCCGCTGATCTATACAGCGGTGAAGAGGATTGGAAAACAATTTGCGAACGGGACGACATTGACCTTATCTACATCACTACCCCTTGGAACCTACACACTCCGATTGCGGTATATGCGATGGAACACGGAAAACATGTGGTAACGGAAGTTCCAGCCACCACCTCATTGGACGAATGCTGGCAATTGGTAAATACGGCGGAAAAAACACGCCGCCACTGCATGATGTTGGAGAACTGCTGTTATGACTTTTTCGAGATTGCCACCTTCAACATGGCTCAAAAGGGACTATTCGGGGATATTATTCATGCCGAAGGAGCCTACATTCACGACCTTCGAAGTTTGCTGTTCCAATCGCCTGAAGAGGGTAGCTACTACGATTGGTGGCGTCTGCGTCATAACAAGGAGCACACCGGAAATCCGTATGCTACACATGGAATGGGACCTATCGCGCATGCCATGAACATACACCGTGGAGACAAAATGGAATATTTGGTGTCAATGTCAACCGATCAATTCGGATTGAGCGCATTCGCTAAAGAAAAGTTTGGAGCCGATTCGGAAAAAGCGAAGGCAACCTACAAAATGGGAGATATGAATACCACGCTGATTAAAACCGCTAAGGGACATACGATGATGGTACAACACGATGTAACAAGTCCTCGTCCCTACAGTCGTCTTCACCTATTGAGTGGTACAAAAGGTTTTGCTCAAAAATATCCGGTGCAAGGTTTGGCATTTGAACCAAACGCCCATAGTTTTATGAAAGAGGCGCAACGTGACTCCATGTTGACCGAACATCAAATCGAATTTGTCAAAGAGATACAGGAAAAAGCCAAAACGGTGGGAGGACACGGTGGTATGGATTTCATCATGGACTATCGACTGGTTTACTGTTTACAAAACGGATTGCCGTTGGATCAAGATGTGTACGACGCCGCGGAGTGGTCATGTTTGGGAGAACTGACCGAGATTTCGACAACTAACGGAAGTCGTCCGGTTAAAATACCAGACTTCACCAGAGGAGCCTGGAATAAGGTAAGCAAAGTAACGTATCATACTAAATAGAGAGAGAAAGATATCCGATCGCAGGGATGCGATGCTCTATATCATTTCTTCTTGCTTTGAGAGGGCGTTTGTTGATCCGAAACAGACAGGTTCGAGACAACAAACGCTCTTAAACAGGACGAAAGTTAATATGGAATAACCTCTCGAAGTTATAATAAAAAAGGTCTGTTTATAGAAGCATACATGCATTCTTCGCTAAACAGACCTTTCTATTTCAATCAATTTGAAAGCAATGATCTTTCACTCATTCAATCCTTGCAACAAAGCAGCGACAGCCTCGTCGGGCGATGAATGATCCTTCAGCAGCTGAACAAACTTACTTCCCACAATAGCTCCCGAGGCGTTGGACAAAGCCAATTGAAAGGTTGCCCGGTTGGAAACCCCAAATCCGATAAGACGTGGATTCTTCAGATTCATGCGGTTGATACGCTCAAAGTAGGATTGCTTGGATGAATCGAACGACTGCTGAGCTCCGGTTGTAGCGGCACTCGAAACCATATAGATGAATGAATCGGTGTGTAGGTCGATCAGCTCAATTCGGTCGTCTGACGTTTCAGGAGTGATGAGCATCACCATCTTCACCCCATACGTATCGGCAATTGGCTTGTACTCGCTTAGATAGTCGGCAAACGGTAGATCGGGAACGATCACTCCATCCACTCCTACTTCGGCACACCGCTGACAAAACGACTCAAATCCAAACCGCATAATAGGATTGAGATAGCCCATGAGCAGAATCGGAAGAGTAATCTCCCTACGAACATCCGACAACTGATTAAAGAGACAATGTAACGACATGCCATTCTTGAGGGCTTCGCCGGATGCCTGTTGAATGACCACTCCATCGGCCATCGGATCGGAAAAGGGAATTCCGATCTCTACCATATCGACATCGGCAGCTTGAAGGGCGGAAAGAACCGGACGAGTACTCTCAAGTGTGGGATAACCGGCGGGAAAATATACGGAAAGAATACCGGATTGTTTATTTCGGAAAAGTTGATTAATGCGATTCATAACTATTTATTTCTGATTTGATCAATAAAGGATTTCAATAATTCAACGGATTTTATCCCGGGGGAGATTTCAAACCGACTATTCAGATCGACTCCCGCCAAGAGAGGATTCGAAAGATGTTCCAATCCGGCAATACTTTCGGACGACAACCCTCCACTCAACAGAAAGGGAATCTTACCACAGTAATGATTTAGAAGCGTCCAATCAAATGTATTCCCACTTCCACCATAGCCTTCGCATCGGGTATCGAAGAGAAGAAGATCAACAACATCGCCATAGATATTAGTTGCCTCTAAGTCGGAACAAGTTGAAACTCCCACCGCCTTAATCACCCGAAACCCTTCGCCGCGCATCCGAGCACAACAATCGGGCGACTCATCACCATGTAGTTGCAAGGTATCAAGTGAATAGCGTCGAGCAGCATCGAGCATTGCTTCTTCGGATTCGTTTACAAAGACACCCACTCGGGACACTCCGGGAGTGGACACAGGAGAAAAATCACCCACATATCGGGGAGATCCAGGGTAAAAGATAAAACCAATCATATCGATCCCCAATGCAATTACTTGTCGGATATTTTCGGGTTCACGCATCCCGCAAACTTTAATGAGCAGATCTGTTTTCATTGTTCTATCTATAAAGAGGGCCATTCATTCCATTTACTTTTCGAACTTCAAAGGAAGATCTTCAGTGATCGCCATACACGATTCAATAAACTGAGTACACGCTTCTGCAGGACTCTCCTCACGCATAAAGGTCTCCCCCATTAAGAAACCGCGGAAGCCCGCACGTCGCAACTCCTCCACCACTCGGGCATCGGAAAGTCCGCTTTCGGAAACCAACAAAGGAGGGACATCCATTCGGTCCGCATATACCTGCATCGCTTCTGCCATCTTGAAAGAGATTGCCACATCGGTGTGAAACGTCCCCAAATGGCGATTGTTCACGCCAAGCATATCGACACAGGGATTCAATCGGTCAAGTTCGCTTTCGTGGTGCACCTCAAGGAGCACTTCCATACCAAGACAACGTGCCAATCGGGCAAACGTATTACACTCGTCAACCGTCAGGCAAGCGGCAATCAACAGAATGGCGTCGGCACCTAAAAGTGCGGCTTCGTAAATCTGATAGGAATCAATAATGAACTCTTTGCGAAGCAACGGAAGCGACACCCTCTTTCGGGCCTCAATCAGATCAACTGAACTGCCTCCAAAATAGAGAGAATCGGTCAAAACCGAACAAGCTGCCGCTCCCGCCTTTTCATATCCGGCAACGATAGTCGCAGCGTCAGCCCCTTCATGAATCCAGCCCTTGGAAGGGCTACGTCGTTTAAACTCGGCAATGATGCCCGTTGGAGACTCTTCAAGCGCCCTTCGAAACGAGCGTTCGGCCAGTTGCTTCTTGGAGAGACGAAGAATTAATTCATCGAAAGGCAACTGCTCTTTTTGCAGTATCAACTCCTTTCGTTTATTTTCGATGATCTCTTGTAGTATATCTTTCATACGATTATATGTTCGTTTGTTAGAATTGGTTGGATTCTCTTGGTCCGAATCAACTGTTTACGGAAAGGAATCGTTTGAATGAGTCGAAAGCTCGACCCGATTGGATAGAGTCAGTCGCCTCCCCGACACACTCCTCAATGCTTTTATCAGGACAAATCACACGGATGGCAAACGCCGCGTTGGCTACAACACATTCGGTTTGAGCGCGGGATGCTTTGTTTCGCAACACCTGATCGAAGATTAAAGAAGCTGATTCGATGGTTTCGCCTCCAGAAAAATCCTCTTCCTTATAACGGAGGAACCCGAGGGATTCAGGAGTATAGATCTTTTCACTATGGGGAGTCATCACCTTAAAGTCGGACGTCAATGATATCTCATCGTATCCATCGAGGGAATGAACAACAGCAAAGCGAGCGCCGGCAGACTGAAACGTATAGCTGTAAAGTCGCTGCAGGGGAAGATTATAGACACCAAGCAGCTGATAAGCCGGCATGGCAGGATTGACCAACGGACCCAACATATTGAAGAAACTGCGAACACCCAATGCTCGGCGTGTCGGTGCTACGGTTTTCAATGCAGGATTGAACAAGGGAGCATGGAGAAAAGCAAAATTGGACACATCCAAGCTCTTCCGCAATGAATCATTATCAGAAGTAAATCGAACTCCGTGATGCTCCATCACATTACTTGCTCCGCTGATGGAAGAGGCTCCGTAGTTGCCATGTTTAACAACCGGATAACCCGCTCCCGCTACCACAAAACAAGCACAGGTACTGATGTTGAATGTATTCTTACCGTCGCCTCCGGTGCCAACTATATCAATCGGCATGTACTCGGAAAGTGATACTGGATGACGAAGTTCCATCAATGCTTCCCGAAAGCCGGACAACTCTTCGACAGATATGCTGCGCATCAGAAAAACAGTGATCAGCGAGGCTATCTGAGCATCGTTGTACTTTCCCTCGGCAATATCATGTAGCAGCAGTCTCGACTCCTCTTGGGTGAGATTCTGATGCTCAAATAGTTTATAGAATAATGCTTTCATTCTCTATTTTGTTTGTTAGATGTTATGAAACGTGTAAAAACAGAAGAACCTTTGGTTGAAACCCATGAATAGATCAATACGCACAATCAATCTCTCAACCAGTTTAAAATCATCTGTTTTCCATTGGGGGTAAGAACAGATTCCGGGTGGAATTGAATTCCACGAACATTGTATTCCCGATGACGGATTGCCATAATCTGTCCGGTTTTCTCGTCAATGGCCGTCACCTCAAGACATGCGGGAAACGCGTCGGATGAAACTACCCATGAGTGGTATCTGCCCACAGTAATTGTGGAGGGTAATCCGTCAAACAGCGAATCTTGAGCTACGATGCGAACCTCACTTTCTACGCCATGATACACTTCGTCGAGATTAACCAACGTTCCGCCATATACCTCTCCAATGGCCTGCTCACCTAAACAAACCCCTAATATCCGTTTGGTGGCTCCATATGTTCGGATGATAGGAAGCAACAGTCCAGCCTCCTCTGGTATTCCGGGACCGGGAGAGAGGAGGATATAATCGAACGGCTCCACCTCGTCCAAGGTCAGTTGGTCATTTCTTTTTATGATTACCTCTGCTCCCAACTCCTTCAATATGTGGGCAAGGTTGTAGGTAAACGAATCGTAGTTATCTATAATCAATACTCGTTTCATACCGATAGTTTTTCCGCTGTTTCCACAGCCCGTTTCAATGCACCTAATTTACTGTTCACCTCTTGTAACTCACGTTCAGGATCGCTCTTCACCACGATGCCGGCTCCTGCTTGATAATACAACAAACCGGAGCGACTGACAAACGTACGGATCGTGATCGCTTGATTGAGACTTCCGTCAAAACCGATAAATCCGATACATCCTCCGTACGCTCCTCGGTTGTGTGGTTCTATTTCAGTAATCAACTCCATGGCCCTTACTTTGGGAGCTCCACTCAATGTCCCGGCAGGGAACGTATCGATATAACTTTGGATCGGATCGGAATCACTGTTAAGTGTTCCGCTTACCCGCGATACGATATGAATCACATGGCTATAAAACTGGAGCTCCTTATAGAAGTCCACTTGTACCTTATGCGCGTTTCGGCTTAGGTCGTTACGAGCCAGATCGACCAACATCACATGTTCCGCATTCTCTTTCGGATCGGCTAATAAGGCTTGGGCTCGAAGGTTGTCTTCCACCGAATCTCCCGTTCGAAAGGCTGTTCCCGCGATGGGGTCAATGGTTGCTACACCGTCATGAATCTTGCAGTGAGTCTCTGGCGAGGATCCAAAAATTCGAAATCCACCGAAGTCGAAATAGAAGAGATATGGAGAGGGGTTAATACTCCTCAATGCACGATATACTTGAAAGTCGTCTCCCTTAAACCGCTGTTCAAAACGACGGCTCAACACAATCTGAAATACATCCCCACGTTGACAATGAGCAATCCCTTTACGGACCATCTCTCTGTAATGTTCGTCAGTAATGGGCGACGACTCTTCTCCCTCCCGATAAAAACGGTAAACAGAATAGTTACGGTTTTCAATAGCTGCTTTGATTCTATCCAGTGTCTGCTCCTCACCCTCTTCAACCAATTCGATCAATGTAAGTTGGTTTCTGAAGTGATCGAATATAAGTGTGTATTTATATAGGATGTAAAGCATATCAGGGGCATCGTTCTCGGGATGATATGATTCCTGAACCGGAATATGCTCGAAGTAGCGCACGGCATCAAAGGCTGTATAACCAAACAAACCGCAATGATTACGTTGCTCACCCGATATATCAAATCGTTGTTGAAAGTCGTTGATCGATTTGGCCACACCATAATCAGGGGTAAGTTTCTTCACAAGGTCTTTACCATCGGAAAGGCGCATCGTACACTCCCCTCTGTTGATCGCGATACTGGCAATCGGACAAAGGGCGATAAATGAACGGCTGTTCTCTCCGGAATGGAAGTCGGAACTCTCCAACAACGCCGATTGAGGAAAGAGATCGCGTACCTTCAGATAGATGCTTACCGGAGTATGCATATCGCCCGGGTATTGTTCGCTGTATGTTATATATCTCATTGGAATAAGAATTGACTGTTATTATTAGCTGTTCCTATTTGCACTCCATAGCTTGAAGATAGGTATCCATATCCTTGTCTCCACGTCCCGAAAGGGTCAATACAACCACCTCATTGGGCTTGAACTTCATCTTGGGCAATGCTCCCAACGCATGTGCACTTTCCAATGCAGGGATAATTCCCTCCAGACGGGTCAACTCAAAAGCCGCGGCAAGCGCGTCTTCATCAGTCACCGCTTCTACCGCGGCCCTTCCTACTTGAGCCAGATGAGCATGAAGCGGACCAATCCCTGGATAGTCTAATCCGGCAGATATAGAGTAAGGTTCTTGTATTTGTCCATCCTCGTCTTGCATCAACAGAGTCCGTGCTCCATGAATAATTCCTTTCGTTCCCAAATGAATAGTTGCCGCGCTCTCTTCCGTATCCACACCCTTTCCTGCTGCCTCCGCCAATGTAATTCTCACTCGCGGATCATCGAGATAATGGTAAATTGTTCCGGCCGCATTACTTCCTCCTCCAACGCATGCCATCAGTATATCGGGATAATCACGTCCCTCCTTTTCAAGTAACTGTTCCTTGATCTCGGCACTGATAACCGATTGCAAACGTGCCACCATATCCGGATATGGGTGAGGACCAACCGTAGAACCAATTATATAGAATGTGTCAGACGGATGACTGCACCAATCTCTGATGGCTTCGTTCGTAGCATCTTTCAACGTCATATTGCCTAATGTCACAGGAACCACCTTCGCTCCCAGCATCTCCATCTTCTTCACATTGGGTTGTTGGCGCTCCACATCGGTTTTACCCATATAAACAATACACTGCATATTCATCAACGCGCACACCGTCGCTGTTGCCACTCCATGCTGTCCAGCTCCCGTTTCAGCGATAATACGGGTCTTACCCATCTCTCTGGCTAACAGTATCTGTCCCACTGTGTTGTTGATCTTATGTGCACCGGTATGGTTAAGATCTTCACGTTTCAGATAGATCTTTGCTCCATACCGTTCGCTCAAACGACGGGCATGGTAAAGGGGAGAAGGACGTCCCACATAGTCACGTAATAATTGATGATATTCCCGTGAGAACGACTCGCTTTCCATTACTCGAAGGTAACAAGATTGCAAATCAGACACACACCGAAATAAGATTTCGGGAATATAGGCTCCACCAAATTCGCCATAATAACCGGCTTCGTTCACCTGATAATTGCTCATAATTCTGTTATTTCTTTCAAAAGGTTTCCAATACTTCCAACAAAAAAGGCCTGCCGCAAGTGCGACAGGCCTTTTTATCTATTTCTCTTATACTATATATGAAAGTAAATATATGACGGCTCTGCTTCTTACGACGTTCGAAGTTGTAAGTAGCGCCACCAATAATTATTTACCATCTGTTTCATCTTGCTTTTTTATCTTTTACAGGTGCAAATATAGGGGGAAAAATTTATCCTGCAAACAAAGTGTGATATTTTTTTTGTGATCATAAAAAAATCAACTGTAGCAATAACTCAATAAGCCTTACGAGATCTCCAAATCTCCGGTGGTTATTGGTTCCCTCCTTCCCCTCACTTGAACCCCGTCATCCAGAGGTTTCTTAAAACAAACAGCCCCCGTTCGAAGTTGATCGAACGGGGGCATGAAGACGGCGGCTACCTACTCTCCCACTTGCGCAGTACCATCGGCGTTATTGGGCTTAACTTCTCT
>JBKEBB010000363.1:0-27775 GCA_047972845.1 Bacteroidales bacterium | reverse complement strand
CTTCTCACTTTTAGTCTCCCCCTTTATCAGTAGATCTTCCGCCATGTTGTTTGTGTAAATAGAGAATGGCTATTTAGCCGCCTTGTGACCGCGAATTACCGCGGAGGTAAATCCGGCATGTTCCATCTCGTTCAATCCTTTTATAGTGATACCCCCCGGAGTGGTCACCTGATCGATCATCTCTTCGGGATGCTTTCCGGATGCCTCCAATAGTTCAACGGCACCCTTCACCGTTTGCATCACAATCTCTTTGGCTTCGGTGGCATTGAATCCCAACTCCACACCTCCTTCGGAGGCGGCACGGACGTAGCGGAGAGCAAACGCGGTTCCACAAGAGGCAAGCGCGGTAGCTCCTTCAATATGTGATTCGTCGATCAGTTTTGTTTTTCCCAACTCATTGAAGAGGGCGAGTATTTTTCCGGTCTGTTCCTCTGTCGCGTTACTGGCGGCAACAAAGGTCATACTTTTACGAATAGAGATAGCTATATTGGGCACGATCCGAAACACCGCGGGAATCTCATCTTCCTTCTCGAGAAGCTCATCTAACCGTTCAAACGTAACCGTAGCAGCAATCGAGCCGATGATCTGCTTCGAATAGTCGAGCTTTTGCTTGAGTGTGGTCACAACAAACTCCATCAGCCAAGGTTTCACCGCCAGCAACACCACATCGGCCCCCTCAACCGCTTCGAAGTTGTTCGAGGTAAGGCGCAATTTGGGATTATACTGTCGCAACCCCTCCAGAAGACCTTTCTGAGGATCACTCACCGCTATATCTTCCGGCTTAACCAGTGATCCTTCACACAATCCGCGGGCTATGGCTCCTCCCATATTTCCTCCGCCAATAATTGCTATTTTCATACGGCTATACTTTCTTTTGTTGAGGTAAAACGGATTTCACTCTCTATCGTTAAGCAGTAAACTGCTTCGTGTATTACAACAGTCCCTTGGCGGCAAGGAGGGTTTCCATCTCCTGCTGTACCTTAGTCACCTCCACGCGAGCAGCCGAAGCGAAGTTCTCAGTCGAGTCGGCATAAATAATCTGTCGAGAAGAGTTGACAAGCAATCCGCACTGACTATTCATTCCATACTCCGCCACCTCTTGCAAACTTCCTCCTTGGGCTCCCACTCCGGGAACAAGTAGGAAATGGTCGGGAGCAATGGCGCGCACATCGGTAAACATCTTTCCTTGAGTAGCACCGACTACAAACATAAGCTGCTCGTCCGAAGCCCACTCCTGCGTTTTACGCAACACCTTTTCAAAAAGGCGTTCGCCCGATGGATCGGTGGTAAACTGAAAATCGTGCGATCCTTTGTTGGATGTCAGAGCCAACACAACCACCCATTTATCAGGATAAAGGAATGGTTTAACACTGTCCTCACCCATGTAAGGAGCCACCGTAACGGCATCCACGTTCAACAGATCGAAAAAGGTACGGGCATACATCTCGCTGGTATTACCGATATCACCCCTTTTTGCATCGGCAATGATCAACTGATCGGGGTAATAGGTGCGGATATATTTAACCGTTTGTTCAAAGGCCATCCATCCTTCCAACCCTAAGCTCTCGTAAAACGCCAAGTTTGGTTTGTAAGCCACACACAAGTCGGCCGTCGCGTCAATAATCGCTTTATTGAATTCGAAGATCGGGTTTTGTGTATCGGACAAATGGGCCGGTAATTTCTTTATATCGGAATCAAGTCCCACGCAAAGAAAGCTCTTCTTGCGGAGGATGTTTTCAAATAGTTGTTGCTTGTTCATAATTGTGCTTCTTTTAGTCGTTCGGCGTTCTCGGCAACAGTCAATTGGTCTATTATGGGCTGTATATCGCCGTCCATTACGGCGGAAAGATTATAGAGCGTGAGATTGATCCGGTGCTCGGTAACCCGTCCTTGCGGATAGTTGTAGGTACGAATCTTCGCGGAGCGATCACCACTCGACACCATTGTTTTACGTCTGGCCGCGATATCGTCAATATATTTCTGATGTTCTCTGTCGTAAATCAGTGTACGAAGGCGAGCCAACGCGCGCTCTTTGTTCTTGGGTTGGTCGCGGGTTTCGGTACATTCGATAAGGATCTCCTCCGCCACTTTGGTAGTGGGATTCTTCCACATGTAGCGGAGACGAACACCCGATTCCACTTTATTCACGTTCTGACCTCCGGCACCACCCGAACGAAACGTATCCCACTTAATCTCTCCCTCGTTGATCACCACATCAAACTCATCGGCTTCGGGCAGAACCGCCACTGTGGCAGCCGAGGTATGAACACGACCCTGGGTCTCTGTCTGCGGCACACGTTGCACGCGATGAACACCCGACTCGTATTTCAGTGTTCCATATACTCCGTCTCCCGATACCGAGAACACAATCTCTTTATATCCACCGGAAGAGCCCTCGCTCATGCTGGTCACCTCCACTTTCCATCCTTTGATTTCGCAATATTTGTAGTACATACGTGCCAAATCACCGGCAAAAATAGCTGCCTCGTCGCCTCCTGTACCACCACGAATCTCGACAATGGCATTTTTATCATCTTCGGGATCGGCCGGAACAAGGAGCATCTTTATCTCCTCTTCAAGTACCGGAATACGGCTGTTGCACGCCTCCAACTCTTCACGCGCCATTTCGCGCATCTCCTGATCGTCCTCAGAAGAAAGTATCTCTTTCGCTTCGGCTACACCATCAATCAGTTGCTTGTACTCGTTTCGGGCATTGACAATCTTTTCGAGGTCGCGATACTCCTTATTGAGCCGTACGTATCGCTTCATATCGGCAATCACAGCGGGGTCGGTAATCAGTGTTCCTACCTCTTCAAATCGCACCACCAGGTGCTCTAATCGTTCTAGCAGTTCGTTCATCTTTCGTGTTTGGGTGTCGAGTGATCAAATGCCCGGCAAGGAGGAAGGGGGTAAATCAACGCCCTGATCAATCCATCCTTCCGCATCTATTTCAACACAGCTTTTAATAGGTAAAGCGGCCGTATTCGCTCTCAATCACAAGTTCTTTCTTATCCGAGGCCTCTACTCGCCCTACGATCTGCGCGTCGATACCGAAACTGCTTGCTATCTCGATCACACGCTGCGCATGGTCGGGTTCGAGATACACCTCCATACGGTGTCCCATGTTGAACACCTGATACATCTCTTTCCAATCGGCTTGTGATTGCCATTGGATCACGAAGAAGAGGAAGGGAGTTTTAAACAGATTGTCTTTTACCACGCGAAGGTTGTCGATGAAATGCATTACCTTGGTTTGTCCGCCTCCCGAGCAGTGGATGAGTCCATGAATATGGGGACGAAGCTCGTCGAGCACCTGTTTGATTACAGGAGCGTAGGTTCGTGTGGGCGAAAGTACCATTTTCCCGGCATCCATACCGATCTTACTCATGTAGTCGTGAAGCTTCAATCCGCCTGAATAGGCAAGATCGCGGGGTATCTGATCGTTGTAGCTTTCGGGATATTTCGATCCGATGTAACGGTGAAAGCAGTCGTGGCGGGCGGAAGTAAGTCCGTTGCTCCCCATGCCCGTATTAAATTCTTTTTCGTAGGTTGCCTTTCCGAATGAGGCAAGACCCACTATCACATCTCCGGGACGTATGTTGGCGTTGTCGATCACATCGGCGCGTTTCATCCGGCAGGTTACCGTCGAATCGACCACAATGGTGCGTACCAAGTCGCCAACATCAGCAGTTTCACCTCCTGTCAAGTAGGCGTTTACTCCCAAGTCACGAAGCTCTTGCAACAGCTCTTCGGTGCCATTAATCACAGCGGAGATCACCTCTCCCGGAATCAATTGCTTGTTCCGTCCGATGGTTGAAGACACTAAAATATTATCGGTTGCTCCGACACAAAGCAGATCGTCGATGTTCATAATCAAAGAATCCTGCGCGATGCCTTTCCACACACTCAGTTCTTTGGTCTCTTTCCAATAGACGTAGGCGAGGGATGATTTTGTTCCGGCACCATCGGCGTGCATGATGTTGCAATAGTCGGGATCCCCTCCGAGGTAGTCGGGAATGATTTTACAGAATGCCTTTGGAAAAAGTCCTTTGTCTATGTTCTTGATCGCATTGTGAACATCAGTCTTTGTGGCCGACACTCCTCTTGCTTCGTAACGTTGATCGCTCATTTTTTTCAGTAGGATTTATTAATGGATTGCATACCTGTCCAAAATTAGTTACAAAGTAACGAAGTTTCGATCAAATATCAAACGCATGTGCAAAATATCAATCGATTAAGGGTCCATTTTTATCGAAACGGGGGAGTATGAAAAAGGAGCAAACGTTTGAGTCAATACGTCTGCTCCTTTTTATTTAAAGGAATATACCTTTCACACAAAAGGAGTATTTCTTTTTGATGTGGGATCATTTACCTACCGTTTCGTACTCCTTTTCTGAATGTTGAAAACAGCCTCAACAGTGAACTAAAACAGTTTTCCAACCAATTTAAAGGAGATCATCGAGTAGATTGAGGCATAGGATAGATACTTCTCGCTATCATCTGCCCGCAACTCATTGTAAATGGCATCCGTCAGTTTTTGAGTATTTCCTACAATAGACACTTTCCCCATATAAATAGCTCCAATCTCCACTTGAACCCCGATTCGTCGGTTTGGTATCGGTCGTCCGAATCCGATTCCCAGATAGGGTTTAACCGAATTTACCTCCCCTTGAACAGATATGTTTCTAAGTTCGCGGGGCTCGAACTCCGTTCCTCCAAAGGTGAGGGTGTTGTCATAGGTATAACCCAATTCTTCCTCGTATTTGTCAAGCACACCATCCACATCGACAATCACGTCGGGAATGCCACCATGTGCTTTCACCAGTCTGCTTTTTCCAATATAGACTCCCGCGGTGATGTGAAAACTATGGTTGCGAATAGGGAAAAAATCGAGCAGGATCTTTCCGTTCGACAATCCGATCTCTCCATAGGCTGTTGTTGATCGAGGCAAGTCGTAGGCATTGGTGGGAAGCCCTTTTTGAATTAATTCATCTTTTACCTTGTGATACTGGGGATCGTTGATGATGCTGTTCATTCTTTCCACATCATTGATCTCAAAAGAGGCGGTGGCGGTTGGTTCGAAGGTAGGAATAAAGAGGTAGCCAGCTCTCAGGGCAAAGCGTTCGCTAAGGGGAGTGGCTAATTGAATTCCTACGCCAAATGTTCCAATTTCAATGGCAGTAGATAAATGGTGAAATGGTTTCACCGGTTGGTCTGACACCATGGACTGCCCAAAAGACGATGTAACTATGGCTATACAAGCCATGAAGTTTATGGTCTTTTTCATACGATTGTTTTTTTTGTGTTTCACTGGTAAATCTCTCTCTCAAAAAGCGACATTTTCCCAAAAAGTTATACCTATCCAAGAAAATGTATGAAGGCATAAACACTCGTCAGTTGTTATGAAAAAGGGGATCCGGTTATTCGGTAACAATCCGAACACTCATCTTAATATCCGTAAGAGGTCTTTCGTAGGCATCGGCCTTTTGATTGGCTATCTTGTCTATCACCTCCAGTCCCTCAATCAC
This sequence comes from Bacteroidales bacterium, assembly GCA_047972845.1. Lineage (GTDB taxonomy): Bacteria > Bacteroidota > Bacteroidia > Bacteroidales > JBKEBB01 > JBKEBB01. Next base: position 22,247 of record JBKEBB010000363.1, on the reverse strand, counting down.
CTCTCCGAAGATACCATAATCTCCGCGGAGGCTGGGAGCTCCTCCTATAGTAGTATAGGCTTTACGTTCTTCGGGAAGGAAGTGCAGGCTTCCGGGCGTCTCGATCAGGATTGAATCAACAGCGTTGCGGAGCCATCTGGCCCGTTCGTTGAATAGGGACGGATTGGCCGTACGAAGGGAATCCATCTCCTTTTTAATAGGGGTATAGAGTTTATCCATCGCACGGTTTTTGATCGGATTGTTTTTCGCCATCTCCAAGGTGTCGAGTTCGGTGGGTCGGAACACTCGACCCTGCACAATGAAAAACTGCGAACCGTCCGATCGTTTCTTCGGATTCACATTCACCGGTTGACGGGGTGCGCACAAGGCTCCTTTTTTTGGAAAGATATCGGGAAGATCCTCCGCGTCGATCATCATCGTCTTGCTTCCAAAACCGATACGTTCACCTTTAGCGGCATTCTTCGAATCTTGTGATCCTCCCTGTATGATAAATCCCTTCACTACCCGGGTGAAGAGTGTTCCATCGAAATACCCTTTCCTAACCAGCGAGAGAAAATGATCTCTGTGGCGTGGGGTTTCGTTGTAGAGTTGGATCTTCATGTTGCCCACGTTGGTAGAGATCAGCACATAGTGAATTTTTTCCTGTGCCGACAAGGAGGGAAAAAGGAGTAGCGCGATAAGAATAAACAGGTTCTTCATAATTCGTTTTGTTTGTAGCCAAGCCTCTCAGACCGTTCGGACCACAACGTGAGGAGGCTAATAAATATCTGATTCTTCGTCGAAGTTGGTCCACACTTCCATTCGTCCGGCTGTCCTATTATCCCACGCGAAATAAGGAAGATAGAGAAGTTGAGTTCCATCGGGGTTGTTTGCCTGAATGGTATAGATACCTCCCAACATTCCGGGCATGATGTTGGTGTAGAACATGGTTTGAGGGTAGAGATAGTTTTCATCAAACTTTGGATTGCCCTCCTCCTCGAGGCAGTAAACAAGAGGGCCACGCTGAACGGCGCGTTTACCCCAGTTGGCCACCACCATCATGTTGGCTCCGGTCATACGTACGCTCATATCGAGATTCAGTTCGATCACATCGCCTTTCTTCCAGTTGCGGGAAATCTTGGCATATCCGTTTCTGAATTCAATCTCTTTGTATAGTTTCCCGTTTATCCCGATAGAGATATTATTCGACCAAGCCGGGATACGCAGGTTCACATCAAACCGCTGTTTTTTAGAGGGAGACACTTTGATTTTTATCGTTCCATCCCACGGATAGTTGCTCTCTTGTGAGATAGTAACCTTTTTATTGGGAAACGCGATTGTGGTTTGCGAACCGATATAGAGATTAACGTACACCGACTCATCCCCTTTGCCGTAAATGTAGTTGCCTACCGAAGGGATGATTCGTGCCATCTGACTGGGACAGCAGGCGGTGCCATACCATGCTTTGCGGTGATGATCACCTTTGGAGGCAAGGGGATTGACATAGAAAAAGCGAGTAGCTTCGAGGTTCATTCCCGCAAGCAGCCCGTTGTAAAGAGAGCGTTCTACAATGTCGTAGTATTTTCCGTCGCCACTCATCTGATTCATTCGGGCGTTCCACAGGATCATTCCGGCAGAGGCGCAGGTTTCGCAATAGGCCTCTTCATTGGGGAGGTTATAATCGCCCGCGAAACCTTCGTTCTTTCGTGATGAGCCAATGCCTCCCGTTATGTACATATTTTTAAACACTACATTCTTCCATAGCCGATCGAGGGCGTCCATGTAGGGTTGGTTTCCTGTAAGCGCTGCTACATCGGCCATTCCGCAAAAGAGGTACATGGCTCTGACGGCGTGTCCCCTGATGTTTGTTTGATCCGCTACCGGAACATCGTCCTGGCAATAGCTTGGTCCACCGAGCGACAGTTTATCGCCTCCTCCTTTTGTCCACAACGCTCCCGATCCATGATCGTGTCCCCGTTGTTCGAGTAGGAAATAGGCCAAGTCGAGGTATTTTGTTTGATTCGTTACGTTATACAGTTTCACCAACGCGAGCTCGATTTCCTGATGTCCGGTAACCCAATTGCGCTTACCGGGGCCAAAAGTATTGTCGATGTGATCAGCAAATCGAATGGCTACATCGAGCAATGTACGTTTACCCGTTGCCTGATAGTAAGCCACTGCCGCTTCGATGAGGTGACCGGCACAATACATTTCGTGCTTGTCCATATCGGTCCATCTGTTTTCCATTCCTCCTTTAAGCGTATAGTAGGTGTTCAGATAACCATCCTCCCATTGAGCGGCCGCGATCTTATCAATCCATTGGTCAAGCTTTTTCTCAATCAACGGATTGCGGTAGTGCACCAACGAATAGGCCATCCCTTCCATTGCTTTATACACATCGGAGTCGTCGAAAAAGATTCCTTCAAACTCCCCTTTTCGCTGGGCAGCACGTTCGAAGTTGCGCATGCGTCCGGTTTTTACCTCAATCTGATCGATCACAACGGGAAGCATATTTGTCGCATGCTTTTCAATACGCGGCTTCCAGAAGTTGTCGGTAATGGTGACCTTCGAAAAATCGATCGGTTCGATGATTCGCTTGGCTTTTAGTCCACCATTCTCCTGCGCGGTAACAACTGGCGAAAGTGCCAATCCGAGAATAAATAAGGATAGAAGGATTGTTTTCATAGGGGCGATTCGGATTAATTTAGTACACGTTTGTTACTTTGTTAGGAATTAATTTGACGAACATTTCAGCCGAAAGGTTTCTAATACAAAGAAATTACTATTTTCGCAATCATGCAACTTTTGGCGATTAATATAGCAATCAATATGAAGTTGTTTTTTACCTGATAAGGCGGAGATTCGGAAATTGCCTTGTATCTTTGTAGTCACGAATGAATTTTGTAATCGGATGATTTATCAATTACTTCCCCCCATAGATCCCATTCGGGCAACCATTCCGCTGCCATCGTCCAAAAGCATCAGCAATCGGGCATTGATACTCGACGCCTTGGCGTATGGTGAAGGAAAGATCGACAATCTCGCTACGTGCGACGACACTCGGGTGATGATCGATGCTTTCTCCTCGGATCATTCGCATTTCGACATAGGAGCCGCCGGTACGGCCATGCGCTTTATGACCGCCTACCTCTCCAAAGTGGTGGGACGATGGACAATCACCGGAAGCGAGCGTATGAAGCAGCGCCCTATCGGATTGTTGGTCGATGCGCTCAATTCATTGGGGGCGCGTGTGGAGTATGCCGAAAAGAAGGGGTACCCTCCCCTTATTATATATGGAAGCGCGTTGCAGGGAGGAGAGATCACCCTTGATGGTGGAATCAGCTCTCAATTTGTGTCGGCTCTGTTGATGCTTGCTCCCAGCATGGAAAAGGGACTCAAAATAACCCTCTCAGGAAATGTTGTTTCTACCCCTTATATTCGAATGACACTCGGAATGATGCGTCAGTGGGGAGTAGAGAGCCGATGGGAAGGAAATGTGATCGAAGTAGCCCCTCAATCGTATCGAGAGCGAAGCTATCGAGTGGAATCAGACTGGTCGGCCGCCTCCTATTGGTATGCGATTGTGGCTTTGTCCGACAATGCCGAGATAGAAATCGAAGGGCTGTTCAAAGAGAGTTTTCAAGGAGATTCGGCCGGACGATTCCTATTTGAGAAATTGGGAGTATCCAGTTCATTTACCTCCAACGGAGTGCTTCTGAAAAAAGATCTCCCCCTATGTTCACGACTGGAGTATGACTTCACCAACGAGCCCGATCTTGTTCAAACCTTCGCGGTGGTGTGTTGTATGCTCAACATTCCTTTTCACTTTACCGGACTGCAAACACTCCGGATCAAGGAGACAGATCGGATTGCCGCACTGGAAAACGAATTGCGTAAACTTGGATTTGTGCTCAACTCCGCCGTTGCCAACACGCTGTCTTGGGAGGGTGTCAGAACCAACCCGGAACCTTTTCCCGTAATCCATACCTATGAAGATCATCGCATGGCCATGGCCTTTGCTCCGGCTTCGCTAAAGAATCCCACCATTCAGATTGCCGAACCTCACGTGGTGAGTAAATCGTATCCGCAATTCTGGGATCACTTGACGTTGGCGAGCTTTACCGTTGAACCGATCGGATAAGAAAAGATGAATAGAGGTTTATTGATATTGATTATAGCGCTTGGTGTTCTTGCAGCTGTGGCTGCGATAATGGGAATTTTCCGTTACCGAAAATACCAACGAATGCTCGAAAGAGGAGAGATAGACGCTCTTCCCGAGGTTGTAGAGCAGAATGATGAGTGTTGCGGTGAGCACTCCGTATGTGAAAAAGACAGTCTGCTGGCAGCTGTCAGCAAGGAAATTGAATACTATTCGGACGAAGAGTTGGATGCATATAAACATCGCTCCCCATCGGACTATTCGCCCGAAGAGACGGAGGCGTTCAGAGAGGTGTTTTACACCCTTCGTGAGGAAGAGATTGCCGGATGGGTAAGAAGCCTGCAACTTCGGCAAATAGAACTGCCCGATGATTTGAAAGAGGAGGTCTATCTGGTTCTTGTCGAACGACGGGGAAGAGGGTAGATTGATTCGGAAGAGAAAATGGTTGGTACATTGTTCTTTACTTTCGACACAATCAGAGGATTTGTGGGTACGAATTGAACCCTGATATAAATGAATATGATTAACGACCTGTTGCAATACACCTTTTTCCAAAACGCGCTTCTGGGATCTCTTATTCTCAGTGTGGTATGCGGTTTGGTAGGTACATATATCGTAGTGCGCCGTTTGGTGTTTATCAGCGGAGGAATCACTCATGCCTCGTTCGGAGGTCTTGGGTTGGGATTTTATCTGGGGATCAATCCTCTTCTGTCGGCCTCTGTATTTGCCATATTCTCCGCATTCGGAGTTGAGTGGCTGTCAAAATACCGGAAGGTGAGAGAGGATTCCGCGATCGCGGTAATGTGGGCGTTGGGGATGGCGGTAGGGATAATCCTTGTTTTCATGACTCCGGGATACTCAACCGGAATGTCCGAATTTTTGTTTGGAAATGTGCTTACAATCACCCAAACCGATTTAATATGGTTTTCGGGGCTGGCAATAATCCTGTTTGCAGGATTTATCTTTTTCGGACGATTAATCGCCTTTGTGGCTTTTGATACTGAGTTTGCCCGTTCGCAAGGAGTGGCTGTACGTCGATTGGAATATCTGATGATGTTTTTCATCGCCCTTACCATTGTTTTCAGTATCCGCATGGTTGGAATCATACTGCTCATGTCCATGCTCACCATTCCCCAATTGATTGCCGGACTTTTCACATTCCGTTTTCAAACCATGGCATGGTTTGCCATTGGGATCGGACTGATAGGAAGCGTGACCGGATTGCTTCTTTCGGCTATCTACAACATTCCGGCGGGGGCTACTATCATCACTCTTTTGATTATTCTATACGCCGTAATATCATTCACTCAATACTGTTATAAACGACTACGACATGAATACCATTGAATTGACCAAAAGTTGTTCGCTGATCAATCAATATATCGCCGAATTGCGTGATATCCATAGGCAAAAGGATGCGCTTCGTTTTCGTCGCAACCTGGAACGTGTGGGGGAGATCATGGCGTATGAAATAAGCAAAACGCTTGAATTCGACACCTCGTCGGTTCAGACCCCTTTTGTGTCGATCGATCAATTTGAGGTAAAGAAAAACTTGATTCTCTGTGCTGTTCTTCGTGCAGCCCTTCCCTTCCATCAAGGGTTTCTGAATATGTTTGATCAGGCTGAGTGTGGGTTTATCTCGGCGTTTCGCAAATACAAACCGTTGAGCAATGACTTCGATATTTACTCTGAGTATATAGCTACCCCTCCTCTGGATGGGAAGGTTCTTATTCTTTGTGACACCATGTTGGCCTCAGGGAAATCAATTGAAGAGGCGTTGTATGAGTTAAAAAAATATGGAACGCCGAAACATCTTCACATCGCGTCGGTTTTTGCCTCACGTCAAGGGATCGAACACCTTAAAGAGGTTCTCAAGGATGTGAAAGACGTTACACTCTGGTGTGGAGTAATAGATCCGGAACTCAATGCTCACGCATACATTGTACCCGGACTTGGAGACGCGGGGGACCTATCCTTTGGTGAAAAACTTTAATCTATTCCGAATATGCAACACAGAATTCTTACCACTCTAACCCTTTCCTTCGTTATTCTTTTCGGTGCATTGGCACAAGAGGCACAACCCTTCCAAAAGAAAACATTGACCGCCTCATCGGGGTTTACATTGCCCTACCGTGAACTTCAACCACTACGATTCAAAGAGTCGAAAAAATATCCTCTTGTTGTTGTACTCCATGGAGCCGGAGAGAGAGGAACCGACAACGAAGCGCAACTGACCCATGGAGGAAAGATGTTTGCTGATCCTCAGGTTCGTGCCAAATACCCGGCTTTCGTAGTATTTCCTCAATGTCCTAAAAATAGGGTGTGGTACTACAGTCCCGTTCTCAAGTGGTTACATCCCAATCCCGAGAAGGATGTGAATCTTGAAATAAATGCGGTAAAAGAGTTGATTGACCAACTGGTGGCAACCGGAAATATTGATACCCGTCGCATCTACATCACCGGACTCTCTATGGGAGGATTCGGTACATTTGGTATTGTGTCTCTTTATCCCGATCTATTTGCCGCTGCCGCCCCTATCTGTGGAGGCGCGGTACTGGCAGATATTCCCAAATATGCTCAAAAGTTGCCTTTCCGGGTGTTTCACGGATCAGCCGACAACGTAGTTCCTCCTCAATTGTCGAGGGATGCCGTTCAAGCTCTCAAGGAAGCCGGAGGCAAAGTGAAATATACCGAATACGAAGGCGTTGCCCACAACTCGTGGGACAATGTATTTGCCGATCCAGCATACTTGAAATGGATGTTTAAACAGAAAAGAAAATAACTGTTTCCGAACACGTTGAATTCTCTTGAAAGAGGTGACGATTCGTATCCCTTGTATTCAATCTATTCATGTGCTCCTTGTAATAATCAATATTTAAAACAATCCCTAAACAGACGAATGATATGAAACACTTTACCAACGTTGCCGATATAGGCGATTTGAAGCAAGCCGTTAAAGAGGCGATGGAAATCAAAGCCGACAAGTTCAAATACGCGGAATTAGGACGTAATAAGACGTTGATGTGTATATTCTTCAATTCGAGCCTGCGCACCCGACTCAGTACACAGAAGGCGGCAATGAATCTCGGAATGAACACCATCGTGCTCGACATTGCCCAAGGTGCATGGAAACTTGAGACCGAACGCGGAGTGATTATGGATGGCGACAAGCCTGAGCATCTGTTGGAAGCCGTTCCTGTGATGGGATGTTATTGTGACGTAATCGGGGTTCGTGCGTTTGCCCGTTTCGAAAACAAACAGGAAGATTACGAAGAGATGATCCTGAATCAGTTCATTCGTTATTCAGGCCGTCCGGTTATCAGCCTCGAGGCTGCTACCCGCCATCCGCTACAAAGTTTTGCCGACTTGATTACCATCGAGGAGCATAAGAGCAAACCCCGTCCCAAAGTAGTACTTACATGGGCACCTCATCCTCGCGCACTTCCTCAGGCTGTGCCCAACTCGTTTGCCGAATGGATGAATGCGACCGATTATGAGTTTGTCATCACTCATCCGGAAGGATACGAACTGGATCCTCTTTTCGTAGGCAATGCCCGTGTGGAATACGACCAACGCAAGGCATTCGAGGGAGCAGACTTTATCTATGCCAAGAACTGGGCGGCTTATACCGACCCAAACTACGGACAGATTCTCTCCAAAGACAGAAACTGGACGGTAGGAACCGAACAAATGTCGTTGACAAATCACGCTTACTTCATGCACTGCTTACCCGTTCGTCGCAATATGATTGTTACCGATGAGGTGATAGAAAGTCCCCGCTCCATCGTAATACAAGAAGCCGCGAACCGTGAGATATCCGCACAGGTGGTGTTGAAAAGAATATTGGAAGGGTTGTAATTCAACCTACACAGATCACCTTTCTCCTACTAACAAAAAAGAGATACGATCCGATTCATCTGGACAGTATCTCTTTTCTTATTTTACTAATCTTATCCGAGGAAAATATCCTATTGAGAAGAGGACATAGACTGAAATAGAATCTACTTATTTCTTAGATTTCGATTGTAACTCCCGATCAAGGTCCTCTTTGGATTTACTCGAAGTAACCAGATAGACTCCTGTAAAAATAATAATGGCGGAGATCGGCATATCCCAACGAAATGTATCTTGTCCAGCCATAATTGCCGTAAAGGAAGCCACCAATGGTTGAAGATAGTTGTAGGAAGTGACAGTCGTAGGACGAATACGTTTCAGTGCATAGGGGATGAGAAGATATGTGACAAACGTCGCCATAAACACTGTATATAAAAGGCCTAGGTAGATGTTGAGCGGTGCCTCTTGGAGTATCGCCTTACTTTCAAGTACCCCACTGAATCCGTAGGGGACGGTATAAACACATGCCCCTAAAAACATCCATTTCATCAATGTGATCGGGGAATAACGCATGATAATAGGTCGCATCAACACCACATAAAGCGCATAGGAAAAAGAGCTGACAATACATAAGATATCGCCCAGCAGAGAGTCTGTTCCCAACTCATTGCTACCGTATATAATAATGAAGATTGCTCCTGATGCACCAATAACAACCCCAATGGTTTTACGCCATGTGATCGGTTCTTTTAGAATTAAGGCGGCCAACACCATTGTCAATAAAGGGGTAAATGTTCCCAATATAGCCGCATAAACAGGGGAGGTATAATTCAGACCCTCGATAAAGGTGATTTGATTAAACGACATGCCCAGAAATCCCCCAAGGAGGAACAGGCCGAAGTCACTACGCTTGTGTACCGGTTCGGATGGAAAGAAGAAAGAGGTAATCCAAAGTGCTACGGTAGCAAAGGTGATACGAAAAAAGGCAATACCCATGGGGTGCATCCACTCCTGTAGAAGGCCTTTGGCAATAGGAATATTCAACGCAAAGATTATACTGCACACTAACATCGCGGCGTGTCCTTGCCATTTAGCTTTTGTCATCTCGCAGATTTTGTCTGTTCAAGGGACAAAGGTACTAATTAGGTTTAACTTAGTAGAGTAATCAACCTATTTTAAGCCTATTGCACCCTTTTTTGAGTAGGAGGCGCAATTAAATGACATGCTCCCTCAACAATCGATAAAAGAATTATCTTTGTTAACAATTATATCTATCAATAAAGAAAGGATAAAATAACAAGATTACTATCTTTGCTGGCGAGAACACACCCATTCGCCAAATTGATACGTTAATCTATGCCAGTCATATTGCCTTTGCGCATGCATCTATATATACGGTTGTTATTCGGTATCGTTTTTCTACTCATTCCTCAATCGATGATTGGGACAAGCCCTTCACGACTTCCTGCTCATCCATTCATCTCAACAAACGTAGAGTATGGAGCGGTGATGGGCACAAACGACTTCATGAAGGGAAATTACCCCAACGGATTCCGTCACAACCGCTCCCAGGCTATCGCGCTTCAAATGGGTTGGAAGTACAATCCCTACTCTTGGCAATATCAACTCTACCCAAAGGCTTATCGCGGATTCGGGGTTCGATATTCATTTATGGGAGATCCTGAGTATCTTGGAAATCCAATCTCTCTCTACTATATGCAAGGGAGTAATATATGGACATTCTCAGATCGTCTTGCGCTCAGATACGAAGCCAACCTTGGAATGGCCTTCGGCTGGAAAGAGTACGATCCATTGAAGGGAAACTACAACATCGCCACGGGAGGATTGCCAGTATCGGTACTGATCAACCTATATCTTAAACTAGGTTATAGAATCAATCCTTTTTGGGAAGCTGAACTGACCGCGGGATTGAGCCATTTCTCGAACGGCGCATACCGACTTCCCAATATGGGAATTAATCAAGTTCCCTTCGGAATTGGAATGAGATACTATCTCAACCCTTCTAAAGAGAAAACTTTAACTGCAAAAGATCCCTTGCCTCTCTTCAAACGATCTTTGGATTGGGAACTCTCATTCTATATGACCAAAAGACAGAAAATCGTACCTGATAAAGAGATAGAGGAACGTTTGCGCTTCAACGACATCAACTATCTGGTGTTTAATCTATCACTATCCCCTATGCTTCACCACACCCGAATGGTAAAGTTTGGGCCCTCGGTGGATATTTTTTACGACGAAAGTTCAAATGTAAAGCTCTGGTTCACCCCTGATAAATCACGAATGGAATACCAATTAGCGCCGTTTCTCGAACGATGGAACATTGGTTTGTCTGCTCGTGGCGAGATTGTCCTACCCGGACTTTCATTCTATGGACAATTGGGATACAGTCTCTTCGACAAGGAGAATTCGGCAGGACGTTTTTATCAGATAGTAGGAGCAAAGTGCTATTTAAACAAGGAGCTATATATCAATGGAGGTGTTCGAGCATGCAATTTCTCAATTGCTCAGTGTGCTTTCATTGGTTTAGGCTATACATTCCACCATTATCTTAAATAAAGACTCTTATCCACGGAACATTATTTTCTAAGATTAGCGGCATTCAACCCTCCAGCAACCAATTTCCCTCTCTTCCAATAACAAATCACACCTCCTTTACGCAACTCAAGCGAACTCCTTATATGGGGCAAATAATAGAAATCTGCAATATTGTCATACATATTGTCAACATGTCACACACCCACTCTTTCCTATGGAAAGTACTCTCAAAACGATAGACAAGTAACAGCTACACAACGGAATAAATAATCATTTGATGCATACAATATGAGTCAATAATTGAGTCTTTGGCACATAATTTGAAAGAATATAAATAGAAAGAGTAATCATATAAAGGTTCAAATTAAATGTTTAACCCAAAAATAAAGGAGGACAAAACTATGTTACCAATGAGAAGATCACAAAACTGGTTACCGTCTATTTTCAACGAGTTCTTTGAAAATGACAATCTGAACAGAATGGCATCGACATCACCCGCGATTAACATCATTGAGAACGAAAAAGAATATTGTGTGGAGTTAGCCGCACCGGGCATGTCGAAGGAGAATTTCTTCATCCGCGTGAATGAAGACAATCACCTTATTGTTGCCATGGAGAAGAAAGAAGAACAGAAAGAGGAGAATAAATCAGGACGCTATTTGCGTAGGGAGTTTTCTTATTCGAAGTTCCAACAAGTGCTCGTGCTGCCTGAGAACATCGTGAAAGAGAATATTTCGGCCACTATGGAGAACGGAGTGCTTCAAATCACCATTCCAAAAGACACCTCTGTTCCCGAGAAACCGAAAGAACTACAGATCGCGATCAGATAAACAAGTGATTGATTAAGAGTGAAAAAGAGAAAAGAGGAAGCCTACATAGACTTCCTCTTTTTCTTTAGTGACCGCGAAAGGATTCTAACCTTTAACCTTCTGATCCGTAGTCAGATGCTCTATACAGTTGAGCTACGCAGCCGTTTGATGCGTGCAAAGGTAGTGCTTTTCTCTAAAATCGCAAGTTATTCCTATTTATTTTATTGTTAAGTAATCTAAATCAGGGTGCCTATCCAATCTTATTCTATAAATAATACTCTGTTTATAAATTACTTAAAATAATGAAGGGCGGATCTGTTCGAATTAAAAGATCCGCCCATTTCTATATCTACTCTTTTCCGATAATGCGGGTTACACGCATAGCGCAGAAGTTGGGTCCGCACATGGTGCAGAAATCGTCGTCCAAGGCATCTCCCGTCTGATCACTACCCGGATGGTTTCTCGACTCTCTAAAGTACCGTTCGGCCGTTTCAGGATCAAGTGCCAGCGCAAATTGATCTCTCCATCTAAACTCATAGCGGGCATGACTAAGCGCATTATCCCTCTGCATCGCCATAGGGTGTCCTTTGGCCAAATCGGCCGCATGCGCGGCAATCTTATAAGCGATCACTCCAGCGCGAACATCCTCCCGATTAGGCAATCCGAGATGTTCTTTCGGGGTTACATAACAGAGCATCGCTGTGCCATACCACCCGATTTGCGCGGCTCCGATTGCCGATGTGATATGATCGTATCCTGGAGCAATGTCGGTCACGAGGGGGCCGAGGGTATAGAATGGCGCTCCATGGCAGGCAGTTATCTGACGCTCCATATTCGCCTTTATCTTGTGCATAGGCACGTGTCCCGGTCCTTCAATAATCACCTGCACATCTTTCTCCCACGCTTTCAATGTCAACTCTCCCAACACATCCAACTCCAGAAACTGCGCGTCGTCGTTGGCATCGTGAATAGATCCCGGACGAAGACCATCTCCTAACGATACTGCCACATCATAACGAGCCAATATATCGCAAATTTCATCGAAATGGGTATAGAGGAAATTATCCGCCTTGTGAATCTGACACCATTTCACCAAGATGCTTCCTCCCCTCGAAACGATCCCTGTCAAACGGTTCTTCACCAGTTCGGCATGTTGACGGGTAACTCCGGCATGGATAGTGAAATAATCCACCCCTTGTTCACATTGCTCGATCAATGTCTCTTTATATATCTCCCACGACAGTGCTCCCACATCCCCTTTCACCTTCTCCAACGCTTGGTAAATGGGAACCGTTCCCACCGGAACCGGACAGTTACGCACAATCCATTCACGGGTCTCATGAATACGATCGCCTGTCGATAAATCCATCAACGTATCGCCACCCCAGCGACAACTCCACACCGCTTTATCCACCTCTTCCTCTATGCTCGAGCCAAGGGCGCTATTGCCGATATTGGTATTGATCTTCACCTTAAAGGCACTGCCAATCACCATCGGTTCAGCCTCCGGGTGGTTTCTGTTGGCCGGAATGATCGCACGTCCGGCAGCCACCTCTTCACGCACAAACTCAGGAGTCATCCCCTCACGAATGGCGCAATACTCCATCTCAGGAGTAATCACCCCTTCACGGGCAAATCGACGTTGGGTATATTCCGGAAATTTCTTCCCCGAAGCGTCTTTCCACTCTTCACGTATGCGTGGTATTCCCTGATGCGGATCGTGATTAAACGACGCGTCGGTAAACGGGCCTCCCGTGTCATACACATCCAAATGATCTCCGTTCACTAAGTTAATTCGACGCATACCCACCCGAATCTCAGGATAGAGAGTCCCATTCAGGTATATTTTCTCCGATGAGGGAAAACAGTGGTGCATTTTCCCGGCATGGCTTGATGCTGCTTTTTCTTTCATTACTATTGTTTTGATTAATATATATTTAGTTAGTGGTAGATGATTGTCGGTTTTGATAAGCATGAATTCGCTTGGCTACATTTTCCCTCAGTCGCTCCCCATGGAAGGGATATTCATATAGATGAAAGTTCCCCTTTGGGAATAGATATCCCAACGATTCAATATACAAAGCCTCCTCATCCAATCCCGATACAATAAGAAGTCGGCTGGATGGATCGATTGCCACCGATACGCTATCATTCATCCAAGCCGTTATACTGTCAGTGCGCCAGTTCACAGGATTGATGCACACGTCAGTAGGGATCAACGAGGGAGTGGCCGCCTCAGGACGGGCGACACTATTGAAACAAACCGTTACACCCAAATCAACCGAATCGCAGGCAGGAACAATGTATGGATGCGATGCGATCTCTTCATTGGTTATTTTATATCCCACAACGTACGCGGCAATCAGTTGGCTGTACTGTTCCGGTGTGAGTCGCTTCAACAACTCTACCACCCCCTTTCCTCCCTGACTAAATCCTGCCAGAATGAAAGGTTGTCCCTGATTATAATGTGTCATGTAGGATTCGAATGCAGTATTGATATCTTGCTGAGCGATCTCATATCGCTGACTTAATTCTTCTTCGGACAGAGCCCACGACTGAAGCGTGATCTGCCGATAATAGGGCGAAAAGAATCGACTGTTCTCGGCAAAGATGGAGTTAGCCAGTTCAAATCCCGACTTGATCTTTGCCCGTTGATCTTCGTTATATACATCCATATGATGAAACAAATGCCCCTTCTGATCCTTCCAATCCTCTATATAGGTAGGAAGGATATAGAAAACATCCGCGGGAGGCTCCTTTTCATTCACCGAATCGGCTATATACCAACATTCGACCGATGAGTAATCAGGGGCACGAAGCTCCGTGGAGGCTACCCCCACACATCCTACCAGAAGTAACAAGAACAAAGCTCCTGTCAACAGACTAAAGCCGATCCCTTTTCTTTCCATTTTCATCATTCTTATCTATTAATATCCATTTCATTGGCGGGAACTATCAATCGATATTCTCCTTTCTCATACACCTCCATTCCCAACTCAGCCGCAACGGTAGGATCGGAAGAGAATAGGTGCACACCCTCTTCCGTCTCTCCCCGTAAAAAAAGGGAATGTCCTTTATAGTTTACATATTGAGGAACAAAGGAGGGTTCAAACGATTTAACCTTCACCACAGTTCCTTCCGCTGTAACCCACTTGCCCGACTGAAACACCGATCTCAATATCTCTCTACCCGAAGGAGTACATTCATACAGTTCGGCTCCCTCGGCAGGCAGGTAATATCCGTTATATTTGTATTCGGGATACCCTCCCTCTCCAAGTGTCGAAGTGGTAAATCCTCCTCCGCTGAATGGCCATTTACCAATGGTTTTACCTCCCATTTCAGGAGAGTAGGGTATCACAATCGAATCGGTTTGCACCGGATAAAAGCGGATAATGGCATATCCCGCACCATCCTCCTTGAACTTTGTATCGGGATAATCCAAGCGCAATCCCCAGAAAACCTCTTTCATGCCGCGGAGCTGCTTGATATCGGCTGCCACACTGAAAAATCCGCCTATCGATCCTCCATAGATATTCTCCATATAGATGGCTGTCTCCGAGAGCGGGATTGTTTTCTGAAACAGAGTCTGCTGATTGGGAACAGGAAGATCGTTTCTCACTGTTTTCAGTTTTGCCTTGTCCGATTCGGAAAGATTGGCCGCCAACACGGTTGACAGAGCGATAAACTCCAAATTACTCATATTGTGATACTGCAACAAGGTAGGCCTATTCTCTACAAATCCACTTATCCCGGCTATGTATTGCGCATTCAATTTTCCTTCAAAGGTGAGATGCAACTCGTCCTTCGAACAAGAGAGCAGTAGAAGAGAAAATAGCAGGGAAATCCCTAATGTAACTCTCCATCCCATGAATCGATTTCCAATGTTTTTCATTTTGAGTAATGAGATTAAGTGAATAAAATATAGTTATTACTCTCCCGAATCATACTACTAAAGGGACATTATCATTCCGGCGGTTCTACCCGAGAAACGCGGTCAACGGACTGCTGGCTTCGGCATATCGAGACACGGTTCCGAGCCCCGATTCATACGCCATTCGTCCCGCGATAACAGCCATCCGAAAGGCGTCAGCCATTGCTGCCGGATCACCGGCCACCGCTATCGCGGTATTCACCAACACCGCGTCGGCTCCCAGCTCCATGGCCTCCGCCGCATGCGAAGGAGCCCCAATTCCGGCGTCGATCACCACAGGCACACGACTCTGCTCAATAATGATCTCCAACAAATCACGGGTCTTTAATCCCTTATTGGTACCTATCGGCGCACCCAAGGGCATAACCACGGCGGCTCCCACCTCTTCCAACCGTTTACACAGCACCGGATCCGCCTGAATATATGGTAAAACCACAAATCCCAACTTCGCTAATTGCTCAGTGGCTTTCAATGTCTCGATCGGGTCGGGCAACAGGTATTTCGGGTCGGGATGAATCTCCAGTTTGAGAAAATTCGTTCCAAATGCCTCCCGTGCCAATTGCGCCGCCAACACAGCCTCTTCCGCATTGCGTACGCCCGAGGTATTGGGCAACAGTTGAATGTGGGGCTTGACAATGTGGTTGAGCAACTCATCGTTCGCATCCTCCATATCCACACGTTTCATAGCCACAGTCACCATTTCCGAACCGGAGGCGGCAATGGCTGCCTCCATAATCGCGTTGGACGAAAATTTACCTGTTCCCAAAAAGAGTCGGGAAGAGAATTCTCTTCCTCCTATAATCAGTTTATTCATTTCTCCAGTTTCTTTATTATTCGATGGGTCGTTTCGACCGGGTTATCGGCACGCAAAATCGAGCCACTTACAGCCACACCCGCGATTCCTGTCTCCATCAATTGTTTCACATCCTCCTCTTCAATGCCTCCGATAGCTACAATCGGAATGGAGATTCCCTCTTCCTCGCACTGTTTCATGATCGTACGGTAGCTTTCAAGTCCCAAAACGGGACTTAACCCTTTTTTTGTTTCTGTAAACCGATAGGGACCAAGTCCGATGTAATCAACACCATCACCTACCAACTGTCGAATATCCTCCATACTGTTGGCGGTTCCCCCTATCACATAGCCTTCACGCAACATCCGTCGCGCCTCTTTGATGGACATATCCCTCTTTCCCAAGTGGACTCCATCAGCACACGCGTCTCGCGTCAGCTCCACATGGTCATCAATGATCAACATCGCGTTGTAATTTCTACAAAGCGACAACAACTCCATCGCCATCATGTAACGCTCCGCTTCAGTAGCCTCCTTGGCTCGAAGTTGTATCCATCGGCAGCCGCCCTCAAGAGCAAGGCGCGCCCCTTCTACTTCGGAATATTTTTCGGTACGGTGTGTTATAAATTGCAACATACGTATCTTATCAATTTTTATCTATCTTCCAATATCTGTCTCTATTCAAGCGAACCCTACTTATCCCTGTTCACTGATTCGTTGAACCAATGAGAGGTATCTTTTCTCCACCTCATCGCTTTCCCAAAGGTATCCCAAAACAGCAACTCCTCCGAATCCCCACTCTTTCACCTTCGAAAGCGACTCCGGTGTTATTCCACCAAGAGCCACCACTCGATTATTGATCCATCCCCTATCCCTAGCTACCGAAAGTTCTTCCTCCAAGAAGGCGGAATGATACCCCTGCTTGGAAAGACTGTCGAACAATGGGCTGAGAAAGCAGTAGTCGGTATCGAGGGAGCCAAGTTCGTCCAACGAATGACACGATCGGCTCACACTCCCACCAAACGGCTTGATCGCAATTGGGTTTCGACGGTTGAGATGAATCCCTCCTACTTCGAACTCGGATGCCAACTCATGATGATCATGCAACACCAATCGGCTGTGCCACTTCTCGGGCAATGCCGACAAGTAACGACACATCGTCTCTCTATCCATCGTTGGTTTTCGTATGTGCAACCGCTCCATTCCCAACTCAAAGAGTCGGTCAATCAGACGATGTTCGTTTGGCAACTCCACCTCGGATGTTATCACATACAGGTTCATCTTGCTCTATCTCTCTTTTTTCTCTGTTATCCGCCGCAAGCGGCCTGAATAACGGTTAGATTGTCTCCTTCTTCAAGGTGTCTCGATTCCCATTGCGATTTTGGGACCACATGGTTATTGATAGCCACAGCGATTCCCGCTTGGGGTAGAAAATGGTGTTGTAGAAGGTCGTAGAGCGTAGCACCATCATCCATCACAATCGCCTTTTTATTTAGAGTTACGTTCATATCTTGTTGGTTTCTTGATTATTCTCTGTTGCTCAACTTTTCAGTAACGGATGAGGATCGAATAGATGATTTACCGGTCCATGTCCACTTCCCAACACCACATCAGCTCCCTCAATAATCGCGCATGAAATATATCGTTTCGCCCGCTCCACCGCTACGGCCAACTCATCTCCCAATGCCAAGAAGGAAGCAATGGCGGACGAGAGGGTACATCCGGTACCGTGGGTATTGGGTGTTTCAATATATTCATCTACGAAAACAATGGGTTTGCAGTCTCTTTGAAAAAGAACGTCGGTCATCTTCTCAGCCTTCAAGTGGCCCCCTTTCATCAATACCGCCCGACATCCCCGGGCAATCAACTCCTCGCCCGCGCGATAGATTCCCAACAAATCGTCCACCGCTATTCCGGTAAGAAATTGAGCCTCGTCCGTATTGGGAGTAACAATCGTCGCGCGCAGAAAAAGTTCGTTCTGTATATAGGAGATGCACTCTTCCTCAATCAATCGATGACCACTAGTTGAAATCATTACCGGGTCGAGTACTACCCTCTCTATGGAGTAGCGATCAATCGCCTTTATCACCTCCTCCACACACGCCTTGTTGTGGAGCATACCCAATTTGATCGCATCGGTATGTATATCCGAAAGAACAGCCTCCAGTTGCATGCCGACCATCTCGGAAGGAATCGGGTGAACACCCGTAACCCCCTTTGTATTTTGTGCCGTTATGGCCGTTATCACACTCATGCCATAGACACCCAGTGCCGACATTGTTTTCAGATCCGCCTGAATACCGGCACCACCACTGCTGTCTGATCCGGCTATGGTTAAGCAAACGGGATAGTGTTTCATCACAATAAAAATTGAAGTGAAAAAAAGGGGAGGAATAAAAAGGGAGGAGTGAAGGATGGAGAAAGAATATCAACAAATTCCTACGAGGGGATTACCCCTACAGGTTCTGATGGTATAATCTCAGCCGATCCACTCGGCACCCATTTTGTTCAACTCCACAAAGATAGTAGTTTCTATCAGTAATAATGACTACTTTCTTTTTTTATGTGGTTATTCATCCGAATTCTGAAATGTAATCTCCTTTTAGTCTCTGTTTTAGATTTCATTCTCAAATTCTATACCGAATCGAACGTCTCTTCTTCAAAAAGAGAACTCTATTATTAGAGAAAACAACGAATGCGATTATCCAAAAGGAGTATTCCTATTTTATCCGCGGTGTACAGCGCAATCCGCTGCGGTGTACACCACACCAAATTTCCCTGTACACCGCAGCGCTCACTTCTCTACAGAGTCGTTGCAATGTGTCGGTTTAACAATAAGAATCGAAGTATTGTCCATCAGATATACGATTCAATCTAATTTCAACTATGAAAGCACGCCTTATTCGAAAAATCAGGAAGCCGTGCCGACTCTCTAACCCACACAAAAATAGATGTTCCGAACACCCTACATTTTATCTATTCCGATTCCCGTTGGTGTTCCTGTTTTATTTATACATTTGCAAACGGGTTGGAAATCTATGGATTGGCGTTCCTTGATTATTCCAACAGAAACATACCTATTATACGTAACCATGAAAGCAACACAATTTCTTTTTTGCACCCTCTTATTCTCTCTTACTTCGTTTATTGTACAAGCTCAAATTCCGACAATCGTTTACGAAGAGAGTATTTCAATCAAAGGTCAACCGCACTACAAGCATCGCTCGGATGGGCAAGCGGGTCGTGAGATTTTAATCCGCTACAACGGAAAAGAGTCGTTATCGAAAGCCAATGTGGAGATTGTCACAAAAGAGGAAAAGGAATCAACCCCTTGGCGAATAGCGAAGGGTGACTCAGCATCCGTATTATTACCTCCTACGGTGGGGCTTCATAACAATGATACGGTATTGGTTCGTTTGATCATCGATAAAAAGAGACAAATAGAGAAACTGCTTCCGGTAGAGAAACTTCGGCAATGGACTGTTTACATATACCCCCACTCACATGTGGACATTGGCTATACCAACACTCAGGCAAATGTTGAAATCATCCATAAAAGAAACATTGATTATGCGATCGAATTAGCAGAACAGACCAAAAACTATCCATCGGATGCGCGTTATAGATGGAATACGGAGGTGACATGGCCGGTAGAACGTTACATGGCTTCCGAATCATCGGAACGTAAAGAAGCCCTTATCAACGCGATCAAAGCAGGAATTATAAACGTAGAGGCGGCCTACGTACACACAAATACCAGTGCGGCAGCAGGAGAAGAGTTATTCGAACTATTCAGCTATAGCAAGAAACTGGAACAAATGACTGGAAAACCGATTGAAACACTCACTCAGGTAGATATTCCGGGAATGTCGTGGGGAGTTGTTCCGGTCGCTGCTCAAATGGGAATACGCTACATTTTGGCAATGAATAACGGAAATGACCGAATCGGCAATTCGCTTGATGTGAGCTTCAAACCCTTTTGGTGGGTAGGTCCGGATGGAAAATCGAAAATATTGTTTCTCGAGCCATTTTCATATGTCCCGGGAGCGAAGGCCAAAGGAAAATATTTTTATCCATCCATGTTAGGTCAGATGAATCCAGACAGCATCCTGAAAATAGTAAAAACAGACAACCCACGTAAAAACTTCATTGACGACTATTTGTGGCCAAGATTGGAAGAACTCGGTAAAGCCGATTACTATCCATACGATATTTTTCCTATGACGTGGAGCATGGCTGACAATACACCGATAGACGCGGACCTGCCCGATGCGGTAAAGAGTTGGAACGAAGAATACGCGTTCCCACATTTGAAAATATGTACGTCAACCGAGATATTGAAGGCCTTTGACGAAAAGTATGGGAATGGACTCCCCACATTGAGTGGTGATTTTACCGAATACTGGACGGATGGATTGGGGTCAGCAGCCAAATATACGGGAAGAAACCGCGAAGTGAAAGAAGAGTTGATTCAAACGGAAACCCTGTGGAGTATGCTTTGCATGGGACAAAAGCCTCCCAAAGTGCAAATGGATGAAGCGTGGAGAAATGTAATTCTTGGAACCGAACACACGTGGGCATACACCAACCCGAATAAACAACCTATACAGGACATTATACTGGGTACTAAATTCGGATATTTCACAAAAGCGGATTCTATCAGTCAATCGATCCGAAAAGAAATTGTTTCAAGCGTTGAAACCGAAGGAGAATGGTATGCAGTATTCAATACCCACTCATGGAGTCAAAGCGGAATGGTCAAGATTCATACCGAAAAAAACAACAGCTATAATGGCGTTTGCGACAAATCGGGCAAGAAGATTCTTTCGCAACGAATCTCTACGGGCGAACTTCTTTTTTGGGCTGAGAATGTTCCTCCGCTTGGCATGAAGAAATACCGATTGACAAATGGGAAAGAAGAGAATAAGAAACCTATCGTAATAAATAACAACTCCATTGATAATGGAATTACCCATGTTACAATTGATCCCCACTCTGGAGACATTGTAAACCTTCTATATAAAGGGGAGGAGTTTGTAGATAAGAAATCAACAACCGCTCTGAACAGTTTTCGATATCTACATGGAGGAGATGAATCGGGGAAAGCCACCGGAACATGGAATAATCGAATTGAGATAAAAGAGAACGGACCATTAGTGGGAACATTGCGAATCATATCAGAGGCGGAAGGGTGTAACCGACTCGTTCGCGAAGTCTCTCTCACTGCGGGAACGCCACAAGTCTCGATATATAATGAGGTGGATAAATTGGCTATCAAAGAAAAGGAGGGGATACATTTCGGGTTCGCGTTTGATGTGTCCAATCCGATCACTAAAGTAGATATTCCTTGGGGAATTATGGAGTTGGAAAAAGATCAGTTACCGGCAGGAAATCGGAATTGGATCGCTCTTCAGAGGTGGTTGGACATCTCAAACGATGAAAAGGGAGTTACGTGGAGTGCCCCCAATGCGCTTACGTTTGAATCAGGAGATATAACAGCGAATATACTTGGAGGCTCTTTCCAGTCTCCCAAATGGATCAAGAAACTGCAACCATCGGCCACCCTCTTTTCATGGGCATTGAATAACCATTGGTACACGAACTTCCCCCTCACCCAAGAAGGAGTAATCAAATATGAATATCATATTCTTCCGAGAAAAGGAGGCTACAATGCCGCGCTAATTAATCAATTCGGAGTAGAGCAAGTGCAACCATTGGTGGCTATCCCCGTTGCTAAAGATTTTGAATACCATACAAATCTCAAACTGGAAGGCTCTCTGGCGATTGTTCTTTCACAGATGAAGAGTACGGAAAACGGGAAAGAGACAATCATTCGATTGAGATCCGTTTCTTCAAAAGATGAACAGATCCAATTAAAATGGCAGACGAAACAACCTAAGTCAGTACAGGTATATGAGTACAATGGGAATAATGAGGAAGAGAATCTGCTTGACAAAACAATAAAGGTTCCTTCCATGGGACTAACCTCATTGAAAGTGGTTTGGTAGATGGTTGTTTTATTTTTCGCGATAATAGAGTCGCCGATATTGGAGAGGAGTAGTGCCTTTTTTTTGGTATATATGCCAAAAATGGTTGGTGAAATGTAGCTGAAACACCCGTACATACTTGATTTCAGAGAAGTTTATTGAAATTCGTTTCAATAAACTTTTTTGTTATGGGAAAAATC
>JBKEBB010000361.1:0-4406 GCA_047972845.1 Bacteroidales bacterium | reverse complement strand
GATTTTTCCCATAACAAAAAAGTTTATTGAAACGAATTTCAATAAACTTCTCTGAAATCAAGTATGTACGGGTGTTTCAGCTACATTTCACCAACCATTTTTGGCATATATACCATTATTTATATAGTTATAGTAATCTTGGGATTTTCTAATTGCTTGATTAAATCTTTTTTGATTGATGGGCTTTAGTAAATAATCTATCGCATTTAATTCATAACTAATGGCAGCGTACTCGCTGAATGCCGTAGTAAAAATAACCATTGTTTGTTGATTCAAAGACCGTATCAAGTTGAGACCAGTTATTGACGGCATTTGAATATCACAAAAAATCAAGTCCACAGGAAATTTATGTAAATATCTTAGAGCTTCATTGGGTTGAGTAAACGTTTTTTGCAGATTCACACTCTCATTTTTATCGCAAAACGTTTCTAGCACATTGAGTGCTAGGGGCTCATCGTCTATCGCTATTGCATTTATCATTGTAAGTTGATATAAAGAGTCACGAAAAATTCTTTATCAGTATCGTTTATAACCAATAAATGATTGGACGGATATATTAAATTTAGGCGCCGTTTTGTATTTTCTATTCCTAACCCACTTTTTCCAGAAACATATTGTTGAACATTCACTTTATTATTAACAACACTCAATTTAAATTCATTATTATTTATCTCTATTCCAATCCTGATATAGCTTCTCTGTTCCGAATTGACTCCATGCTTAAAGGCGTTCTCAATAAACGGAATTAATAACATCGGGGCAATTTGGACATTCGGTGTGCTTTCCAGAGTGTAATATTCGAGTCTCACGTGCCTGTCTAGGCGTACTCTTTGTAGCTCAATATAATTGCTGATATAGTTTATTTCATCTTCTAGAAGAACAAAATTCTGCTGCGTATCTTTCATCGTATAACGCATCATCTCGGATAATTTATCTACCATATCTGCCGCTTTGGGAGAAGAATCAATAGCAGTTGCATATATGTTGTTCAACGTATTAAAAAGAAAGTGCGGATTGATCTGTGATCGTAAGGAGGCGACTTGGGCTATAAGCTTTTCGTTTTCTGACTTTTGCAATCGCATGTATATAGCCCATAATATAGACGATACAATGACTAAAAGCCATAGTGAAATGGCATTAATTATGATTACCGGAATAATTTTCTCAATAACCGGATTTGCTTTGGTTAACTCATATGTATTGAAAAAGAATATAACAGCTAAAATAAGAAATACCACCGTGATCATTAGCAAAAGTACAAAGAAATAAAACCATCTGTTTTTTACAAACAGATACTTTGGAATAAGGAAAAAGTAATTGAAGTAAAATGTAATTAAAAGCACACAGCTCAATACAAAACACTGTAAAAGATACTTTAGATCCGAAGTTGAGTCCAACGTACTAAAAACTTGATCAGTTGAAATATATGGGATAACTAGCAACAACAACCAAACTATGGAGTGAATAGCAATAGTAAGTCGCTTAACTTTCATATTATTATTTTATTTCTTGTCAATAAAATACAGAAATCCTATGAGAGTCTAATAAGCAACCCTTTCAAATAATTATATAATCTGTCCAAGACGCTTGATTCCCTATCAATAGGAAAATAATATACAAATTAAAGATTCAATTATGTTACCTCCAAAAAAATGAGAAGAAGGATAATAATTTATAGAAATATGTTTAGCAAAGAACAATCTTAATGCGAATTACTTCTGATAAATATACTTTCGCATTTCAATGAAGCACAGACGGCCCTTAGTAACTATCTCTGATGGCAATGGAGAATTTATAAATGTGATGAGAGATGGGTATGTCTGATCAAACTGCGTTGTTTACAATATTCGCAACATATTCGGAAGAACGAGCAAACAATTTCGCCGAATAGTATTCGAAAGAAGTTAGACATACACAAACGAAACGATAAATCTAAAAGCTTATTTGATGGTTCAACAAAATAGACATGTCAATTCATTATAAAAACGGAATGATTGTAATGTAAATGCCTGTGATTATAGCCGAGGTAATCACTCCTGATATATTTGCTCCGAGTGCATCTCCCATGATAATTGAATCGGGATTCTCTTTCGATACTATCTTTTGAGCCACCTTGGCCGTTGTAGGAACGCAACTTACTGCCGCTATTCCAATTACCGGATTGAAATTTCCTTTCTTAATGAAATACATAATATAACCGCCAATGATACCTCCGATTCCAGAAAGCAATAATGCGGTAATACCAAGAACAAGTAGCTTTAACACTTTAGGGTCAATCAACAAATTGGCGTCACACAATACTCCCAGCAACAGGCCTAACATGAAAGTCGATCCATAGAGCAACGGGCCACTTACGAAATCCATGATTCGTTTCATCCCCGACTCACGAACGGCCACCCCTAAGAAAAGAGAAAAGAAAAGAGGCGAAGCAACAGGAAATAAGAAACTGAGTACCCCGCATAAAATAACTGCAAAAGCAAGTTTCACTTTGGGATCATAATTTTTAGGCATTTCTTTATGCGTCATCTTAATGCCTCTAAGTCGTTTGGGCACAAGCAACTTGACCAAATAGGGATATCCGCCGTAGGTAAGTCCCAAATAGAGATAGGCTACCACCGTAATAGGCACAAACAGGTGCTTGGCAAGAACCAGAGAGGTAAACAGCACCATCGGACCATCTGCCCCTCCTACCATCGCGATAGAGGCACTCTCTTTCAAACTTAATCCAAATGCATGGGCTATCGGGAGCGTAAGAAACGTACCCAACTCGGCACATAATGCCAGAAACAGACTCGTATAAGGTTTTTGCAATAAAAAGCCCACATCCAACAGTGTACCTATTCCCATAAAAATAAAGCAGGCGATTAACCCGTTACTAAACGTCAGTGTATAAACCGGCTGAAGAAAATCTATCTGCATGGTATTCATCAGCTCATTGGTATCTGAAAGCATTGGGTCAAGAAACAAGTTTCCCAAACCGCCCTCCGGCATAAACATAGTACCACAATTGATAGCAACCATTCCTAAACCCATCGGAATCATCACCATGGGTTCGAGCGTCCCTTTCCAGCCTAAATAGACAAGCATCATTCCAAGGGCTATCAGTCCAATCCTTACTACCGCAAGAACCCATCCTCCGGCAACCATCGTACCAACACCTTGAAAAAGAGTAAGGAGATCCACATTTTCCATATCCTACGCAAATAAATCAGTCATAAACTACCACAAAACAAACTATCTCTACTATTTCTTCTCCTTCTTGGGATAATAGTAATCGATTATATTGTAATGATCACTTCCTTTACTCACCCCATGAAGAAAATCTTCGGTAATATCAACCCCTGTATCTCCCTTACTCACTCCATGATACTGGCCAATATAAAGGTCATTATCCGCTTCCACAGCATTTGAAAAGAGGGTCTCGTATAATTTTCTGATACGTTCTTTTCTCAGCTCTTTCTGCATTAAGTATTCGGCATGATGAGTTCTGTGAAATTCATAACGATCTGCCACCAATGCGATCGATTTAACTACAAAGGCAACAACAAAACCGATTGCAAACGTTAGCGCCATCATTTGCAGCGTTTGAAATAATAATTGGATCATAATCGGAACCTTAAATGGTAAAAACTGGAACACAAAATTAGTCGGCATTTCGTTATTACAACAAAAAAGAGAAGAAAAATTCCTACTTGAACGTCAACTGTTCTTCAGAATTCCCCTTCTCTTTAACCAATTTCCTATACAATAACTATTAAGGCATCATTCCGGGACCACCGGGAGGAGGTCCACCGGGGCCCATCATACCGGGACCTCTGTCAAAAGAACGTCCTCGGTTACTGTTTCCCATGCCGGCATTGCCCATCATTCCCTTAATATTTCTCAGCTGATAGGTGAACGAAACCATAAAATATTGTGGCATCACATTCGCTATCACATCTTCATAATAGGTCGTCGTTGTGTTACGGTTGATCGATTTGTTTTGCTTCAACATATCAAATACCGTAAATTTGATCTCTCCCGCGTTATTTTTCAAGAATTTCTTCCCCACTGACGCGTTCCACAAGAAATAGGATTGATCATACGTATCGGCCGACATACCCGAATAGCCCGAGTAGGTCAGATTGCTCTCCAAGGTAAATCCTTTCCATAATATCCAGTTAAACTTAAAGTTACCGCGTTGATTCAAATAGGTAGTATTCGCATTCGGCAACAGATTGTTTTTCGCATCGTAATAGTTGGCGTTATAAGACAGTGTAAAGTCAAGTGTATTGCTTATATTGCTACTCAATACAAAGCCGGGAGACAATGACCAACTATTTGTTACCTGCTCTTTCCCGTTATATACTCCAGGCATTCTATTGTAATTAGCACCCATATTGAGATTCATATTGCTTTTGATCGCT
>JBKEBB010000260.1:0-13518 GCA_047972845.1 Bacteroidales bacterium | reverse complement strand
CGAAAAGCGCAGAACGCACGGTCAAAATTAGCTTTCTCTTTCGCATTATTGGAATATTTCACCCGTAGGGTGACTGTAAGTCGAGTCAACGAAGCAAACGCATCTTCTTTGACTGCTTGAGGAGACAATGCATATCCGGTTAGCTCTCCCTCGATCTGAATATCCGCATTTTGATTGACAAACTGAAGTTTGGTTTGTCGGGTATATTGATCCTTCATCGCCTCATTAAAGGCAGCTGCCAAAGGAGGATATACTAATGTCGCACGAATGGGAAAATCGGCAATCGATATTGTTTTTGTCTTTGTATAATCGATGGAAGCTCCATTAAATCGATATGAGATAGAGCAAGCAGCAACCGCAACAATAAGAATAACGGAAGCTAAAAATACGGGAAGACGTCGGATCATGTTAACCAGTTAATTAGTAGTGAAGGAAAGCAAGTATTCAATTACTCCAAGCCATATTCTTTTATCTTGCGGTAGAGCGTCCGCTCGGATATTTTCAGTTCACGTGCCGCACCTCGTTTATTTCTCGGATATTTTTCCAGCACTTTTCGAATCATCTCCTTCTGTGCATCCTCCAACGAATAGGATTCTTCCTCAATCGGATGTGTTTCTGCGATCTCAGCTGATAAATCTGAGCGTTGAAAACGATTGTCGTATGAGTTACCTCCAGTACCCTTTGCCGTAGTAATCACATATTCGGACGAGCCTGCAGGGATATTCTCATTCATGATCTCATGAACCAACTTCTTTAGTTCGGTTACATCGTTTTTCAGATCGAAGAGCACTTGGTAAAGAATTTCCCGCTCAGAACTGAATGTTTTTCCTGAGTGTTGCTCCTGATTCCCAAATCGCATCGGCAAATTATCTCCTTCAATTACAGGAAGATACAACATAAGAATCTCAGCTGTAATCTCTCGGTTGGTTTCGATTATTGAAATCTGTTCGGTGATGTTTTTTAGCTGGCGAACATTCCCCGGCCAACGAAACGAAATTAATATCTCTTTCGCCTCCTCAGTCAATTGAATAGGCGGCATTCTATATTTCTCCGCAAAGTCACTTGCGAATTTACGAAACAGAAGATAGATATCACCACTTCTTTCACGGAGTGGGGGCACTGAAATCGGAACAGTATTCAGACGATAATAGAGGTCCTCTCTAAATTTCCCGGTTTGAATAGCCTGAGGTATATTCAGGTTGGTAGCTGCTACTATTCGCACATTCGTCTTTTGCACCGTTGAAGAGCCAACCCGAATAAATTCCCCGGATTCGAGTACACGCAACAATCGAGCTTGTGTAGGCAAAGGGAGTTCTCCCACCTCATCAAGAAAAATAGTTCCCCCGTCCGCTTCCTCAAAATAGCCCTTCCGGTCGGCTGCCGCACCAGTAAACGAACCCTTCACGTGACCAAACAGTTCCGAATCGATCGTCCCTTCTGGGATTGCCCCACAGTTAACAGCTATGTATCTACCATGTTTCCGATGACTGAATTGATGGATAATCTGGGGAAAGCTCTCTTTTCCAACACCACTTTCTCCGGTTATAAGTACAGACAAATCAGTCGAAGCGACCTGTAATGCCACTTCAATCTGACGCACCAATGCCGGAGTATTACCAATAATACCGAAACGTTGCTTAACCGATTGTACATCTACCACTGCCATACTGACCGTTTTTGCTCAATGAACTGACAAAAATACACATTTTTGTGCTTAAACAAAAAAAGAGGTCACTCTTTTGAGCAACCTCTTTTTGACTTTTTGTTGCGGAGACAGGACTCGAACCTGCGACCTTTGGGTTATGAGCCCAACGAGCTACCAACTGCTCCACTCCGCGATGTTTTGTGAGTGCAAAGGTACTGCTTTATTTGTAATACACAAACTTTTGCTTGATTATTTTTCGACTGACTATCCACCAATTCAAACGAAACAACCAACAATAAATTATATATCAATATATTAGAAATATAATTCACCTCAATTTAATCATAATAAATTCTTCATCTAACACTAAATAACTCTCAAAATGGATCCATCTCGCACCTTATCTAACCCTCTTCAAATAAATAGTCGTAATAACTCTCCAAGAGCAATAAACCACACCAACATTGAGGCCGCATTTGTAGTAAAAATTGATTTAATCAAACAGAATCCTCTACCTTCCTTACATGTAGCTCTTCATTGACAAAATGTAAATGAATACAACATAAATTGCTTCCTAATATCTATCACATCTCTACATTCAAACAATGTGAAACAAACTGAACCTTAAAACAATCACATTAGTCAAAAAACACCATTGTCTCATTCTCATCCCCCGCTTTTGAAAGTAGATTTAATCCATACAATTCAAATGTTAAAACGTGCAATATCTAATCTCTCTTTGATGTTTTGTACCGGATAAATGTCTATTTTTGCACAAAACAGCACGATTGTGCAATAGAATAAAGATGGCTACTTCAAAAACAAGAGAATTATTAGTGGACGTTGCAAGGCATTTGTTTGCCCGTATCGGAGTTGAGAATACGACGATGAACGATATTGCTATGGCCTCAAACAAAGGACGCCGGACACTTTATACCTATTTTAAAAATAAAAATGAGATATATTTAGCCGTAGTAGAGAACGAACTGAATCAACTCTTCTTACGCCTTGAGGAGGTAGCACAACGGGACTACTCTCCCGAAGAGAAGTTGATGGTGTTTATCTACACGCGACTTGAGGCAATCAAAGAAGCGGTTTATCGAAACGGCACATTAAGAGCCGATTTCTTTCGCGACATTTGGAGGGTAGAGACTGTTCGCAAGCAATTCGACGTCAAAGAGATTCAGCTCATTCGAGGCATTTTGACCGAAGGTGTAATGAAAGGTGATTTTGAGATGCCAAGTATCGAAACCACTGCTCATATCCTACACTATACACTGCGTGGACTTGATGTACCCTATATCCGAGGAAACTTCAAAAATCAGGGGATTGAACGAGGCAAGCTGAGAGAACATGTGTACAGCCTTGTCCTTAATGGAATCAGAAAACATAGCAAAATAATTAACAATCAGTAAACATGGCACTATTAACAGGAAAAGTTGCTTTGATCACAGGAGCAGCAAGAGGTATCGGTAAAGCAATTGCAATTCGTTTCGCACAAGAAGGTGCAGATATCGCCTTTACCGATTTGAAGATTGATGATAATGCAAAAGCTACAGAAGCCGAAATTGCCGCATTAGGCGTTCGTGCGAAAGGCTACGAATCAAACGCTTCAATGTATGACGACACTCACTCGATCGTAGAACAAATCCATAAGGATTTTGGTCGTATCGACATTTTGGTAAACAACGCGGGAATCACAAAAGACGGATTAATGATGCGCATGACCGAACTCCAGTGGGACGCGGTTATCAACGTTAATCTAAAATCGGCATTCAACTTCATTCATGCCGTTACTCCCATCATGATGCGCCAAAAGACCGGAAGCATCATCAATATGAGCTCTGTAGTAGGGGTTTCAGGAAACGCTGGCCAAAGCAACTATTCAGCCTCTAAAGCAGGTATGATCGGTTTGGCAAAATCCATCGCTAAGGAGCTTGGATCAAGAGGAGTGCGTGCCAACGCTGTGGCTCCGGGATTTATTGAAACAGATATGACTCACGCGTTGTCCGACGAAGTTCGCAAAGCATGGGCCGACACTATTCCTTTGAGAAGAGGTGGAAAACCCGAAGATGTGGCAAACGTATGTCTATTCCTTGCATCCGACCTATCTTCATACGTTACCGGACAAACCATTCACGTGTGTGGTGGTATGAATATGTAATAAACGAGGTTGAGGCACTGACCTGCCCTACTCGCATGGTAAAAGAACCGCATCGTTCTACCATGTCTGTAATTAAATAGGTTGGCAATGCCTCAGCATCTTTCAATTCCAATAGATGGAAATACTTTACGAGGATAACCATATTATTATCTTAAACAAACGCTGCTCGGAAATTGTACAGGGGGATAAAACAGGAGATGAACCATTATCCGATACTCTTAAACGCTGGTTGAAAGAGAAGTACAACAAGCCGGGCAATGTTTTTGTTGGTGTCACCCACCGACTTGATCGACCGGTAAGTGGAGTGGTTCTATTTGCTAAAACCAGTAAAGCGTTAGCTCGATTGAACGAAATGTTCAAAAACGGGGAGATAAAGAAAACATATTGGGCTATTGTAAAAGATGCCCCCAAAGTGCTGAATGCGGAAATAACTCATTGGCTGGTCAAAAACGAAAAAAACAACAAATCGACCGCCTACGAACAAGAAAAGCCCAATTCAAAAAAGGCAATTCTTCACTATTCGACACTTCTCTCGTCAGACAACTACACATTATTGGAAATCGACCTGAAGACTGGGCGACATCATCAGATCAGATGCCAATTGTCAAAGATAGGAAGCCCTATCAAAGGCGATCTCAAATATGGTTTTAGCCGATCAAATCCCGACGGTGGAATCAGCCTTCATGCGAGGAGCATACGGTTTATTCATCCCGTATCCAAAGAAGAGATATATTTAGTTGCTCCATGCCCCGGCAATGATTCGCTGTGGAACTATTTTGAAACTCAAATCAAATGAAACAGATTCTTGACTTAACTTTGACCGAAAACAGTGCGCTCAATGCCACTAACGTGCTACTCAAGTTTCATGCACCCTCATTGCCTCCAATGAAACCCGGACAATTTGTCGAGGTGCGTGTGGACAATGCGCCAAACACCTATTTGCGTCGTCCGATATCAGTCAACTGGGTAGATGAAGCTAAAAACGAGCTATGGTTGCTTGTTCAGGTTGTTGGCGAAGGTACCGAGAAGCTTGCCCAACTTCAAATAGGAAGTGTGGTAAACATGCTTTTACCTTTGGGAAATGGTTTTTCTCTTCCGGAAAACCCATCCAACCGTGTACTTCTGGTGGGTGGTGGCGTTGGAACGGCTCCACTCCTCTACATGGGCGAATTATTGAAACGTAATGGTTTTATCCCTACTTTTCTGTTGGGTGCAAGAAGCGCCGACGGATTACTTCAAACCGATCATTTCAAACAGATAGGCAATCTATATGTTACCACGGAAGACGGAACCGCCGGCGAGAAAGGATATGTGACTCAACATTCAATTTTAACGTCACAAACATTTGACAACATCTACACCTGCGGGCCTAAACCTATGATGGAAGCAGTAGTTGCATTCGCTCGGAAAAACAACATCTGGTGCGAAGCATCGCTTGAAAACACCATGGCATGCGGATTCGGAGTATGCTTGTGTTGCGTGGAAGATACAACCCATGGAAATCTGTGTGTTTGTACCGAAGGTCCTGTATTTAATAGCTCTGTACTAAAATGGTAGATCTAAGTGTAAAGATAGGTTCGTTGAACCTCAAAAATCCGGTTATGACTGCCTCAGGCACATTCGGATATGGAGAAGAGTATTCGGATTTTTTCGATCTCTCGAGACTGGGAGCCTACGTGATTAAGGGCACAACACTCCATCATCGAGAAGGAAATCCATACCCTCGAATGGCCGAGACTCCTTCGGGAATGCTCAATGCAGTAGGTTTGCAGAATAAAGGTGTCGATTATTTTCTTTCTACAATTTATCCCCGCATCAAAGATTCGGGGAGTTATGTTATTCCCAATGTATCAGGATCGACCATTGAAGAATACGTAGAATGTAGCGAAAAGATTGCCGCCGAGCCATCCATCCAATCTATCGAACTAAACATCTCTTGCCCCAACGTAAAACAAGGGGGAATGGCATTCGGAACCTGTGCTTGCAGTGCTGGCGAAGTGGTAAAGGCTGTCAGAAGAGTTTTTCCCGGAACGTTGATTGTCAAGCTTTCGCCCTATGTGACCGACATAACTGAAATTGCCCGTGCAGCGGAGGCTGAAGGAGCCGATTCAGTTTCGTTGATTAATACATTGCTCGGGATGGCCGTGAACGTCAAAACAAGACGTCCGGTGCTTTCGACCGTTACAGGTGGACTTTCCGGTCCTGCTGTGAAACCGGTAGCACTCCGTATGGTGTGGCAAACAGCCAAAGCGGTTAAGATTCCAGTGATAGGAATGGGTGGAATATCAAACTGGCAAGATGCCGTAGAATTTCTTTTGGCCGGAGCTACCGCGATTCAGGTCGGAACAGCCAGCTTTATTGATCCATGCACTCCGATTCATGTAATCGAGGGAATCGAATCATACCTCGAAAAAGAGGGATTCAAATCGGTTCAAGAGATTATCGGAATTATTTAATCCAATCGCGGGTCACACAAGTACGGCTTTATAGCAAATTTATAAAGGGAGTTTCTGTCTGATACAGGAACTCCTTTTTTCGTTTATTTCAATAAATGCGGAAGCAATCAAAAAAAGGTATATACGTATTTATAAACAGGAGCATACGTTTACATTCATACGTATATACGTTTTACCTAAAAGGAATACTCCTTTTTTACCACCCTATTTAGAGGATCTCATCTATCTTGCCTCTTCAAATAGATCAATGTTCAAATGGCTTTTGAGGATGAATATAATTATGTCTGTTAATTTTTCGAAATACAGCTATAAATAGTAGTATCACCTATTTATTTATACGATATAATCGTACATTTGTAGCATCAACGTATAAACCATCATCCAAAATGAAGAAGCTAACACATCAAGAAGAGGCCGCCATGCTGATTGTATGGAGGATTGGCGAAGGTACTATTAGGGAGTACCACGAGCACACTCCTGAACCGAGAATGCCCTACACGTCGTTTGCGTCAGTGATTACCAATTTGGAACGTAAAGGGTACGTAAAACACCGCCGTGTAGGAATTACCAAATTGTGCCGACCAATAATTTCCGAAGAAGAGTACAAACGTATATTTGTTTCCGGATTTATCGACAACTATTTCAGCAATTCCTACAAAGAGATGGTCTCGTTCTTTGCCAAGGAAGAAAAAATTTCTGCTGAAGAGCTAAAAGAGATCATCCATCTGATCGAAAAAAGGAGATGATATTTCTCTGATTATACTGAAAAAAACAGTGTAGTGTTTGCTCCCTACGTCTTTTTATAAAGATACGTGTTCGAAAAGTGTGTAAGTAAGATCTATTCCCGTTTTACTTTATTTCTATCGGAAGACACACTTGGGAAAACTAATTGAAAAAACAACTTAACAGGATACTTACGTCAACCATAAGCACTAAAATACTATGTGGCCATATCTGATAAAAGTGATCATTGCAATCACTGTTTTTTTCAGTATTTACCGCTTGCTATACCGTAACGACACCTTTTTTTCTTTAAGGCGGATGATCCTCTTGTCGATGATTGTCATTTCGGTGTTGTACCCACTAACCGATGTGTCAGACTATATTCGACAAAATAAGACGTTAAGTGAAGCAGCCACGGCTTACGTAAACTGGATACCCAATATTGAGATGGCAAACCAACCGGAAGAAGAACTCCCTACACCTATTAATTGGGGAAAGGTTCTTTCGTTGAGTTATCTGACAATATGCGCCATTCTACTATTCAACTTTTCTATTCAATTTCTCCGCCTTATATGGCTGAGGATGACATCCACCCCCCATATATATAATGGAATAAAGATATACCAATTGGAGAGCAATGATGCTCCATTTTCTTTTTTTCATTGGATCTTCTTAAATCCCTCCAATCATTCCGAAAAAGAGATCAATGAAATCATAACGCATGAACTGGCACACGTGGAGCAGCACCACACATTGGATGTCATCATGTCGGAGCTCTTCACAATTCTTTGCTGGATCAATCCGATGGTTTGGATCTTGCGTTCCGAAATAAGAACCAATCTGGAGTTTCTTGCCGACAATCATGTAGTGGATAGAGGTTATGACGCCAAATCCTACCAATACCATCTACTTAAATTGGCTCATCAACCCATAAAAAACAACCTAACCAATCGCCTTGCCGTCTCACCCTTGAAAAAACGAATAATCATGATGAATCGAAATCAATCTCCTAAGATCAAGTTAGTTACTTACACACTTTTGCTACCTGTGACTCTACTTTTCATTGGAGCTAACAGCGCCCCTTCAATTGCTGAAGTCCCAACAGTAGTAAACGAAATGCTTGGAAATATCAAAACCATCCAAATCGATGAGATCGTTGTGATGGCATACTCGCAACATCCTTTTGACCCAAGTAAACACAAAAAACTACCTGAACCAATCGATCGGCCCCAAAACCCCTCGCCTGACGTAAATCTGGTAGCACAGTATCCGGGAGGTAATTACGAAATGATAATGTATCTGGTTCGTACGGTAAAATACCCAACTCAAATGGCCGATAAGAATGAGACGGGAAGAGTTTACTGCAGTTTTACTGTAAAACCCGATGGTTCGGTCGTGGATAAAAAAATTGTAAGCTCGACCGCTGATCTGTTTTCGACAGAAGTAATGAGAGTTATCAATAACATGCCTAATTGGACAGCTTCGAAAAGCAATCAAAAGGGAGAATCAATCGAATACATTGTTCCATTCACATTCAGACTTGACTTCAAAGAAAGCGGGAACAACTCTCCTACATCGCAATTGATAAAAGGGAAGGAAATCGCGTCGGAGGAATCAAGCAATAAGGAAATAACAGTTGTGGGGTATGGAGCGATTGATAAAAATGAGCAAATCAGTAAAACACACACAACAGACCTTTCAAGAAATGAATCGAAAGATGCAACTCAGACGAACAATACCCTCTCAGTAAGGAATGTGAACCATTCTCAAAATAGCATCAACCACGTTGACAACTCAAGCAACACGTCAAATTCGGCAATAAGCCACCTCGGAGTTTCATTCCATCGAGCAAACTCCTCTGATAAGTCAGAACCATTGTATATTATAGATGGAAAAGAGGGCGATGAGGCTACTTTGCGTCGGTTAAATCCGAGCCGTACCGAACGGATGGAGGTTTTGAAAGACAAATCGGCCGTTGATCTCTATGGAAACAAAGGAAACAATGGGGTGATCTTGATTACCACAAAAAGACAGACGTCCGATGATAAAGAATTAGCGAATAACAAAGATGATAAATCCGAATATGTATTCAGAGGAAACAACGATAGCCGTCTTATAATAAACGGTGAATCGTCGAATGGGGAAGCAAGCCCTCTTTTTATTGTTGAAGGAAAAGAGTTCAGTGAGTCAGAGTTCCGCAGTAAAGTATCGCCTAATGACATTGATAAGATGGAGGTTCTTAAACGAGAGTCAGCCCTCAAAATATATGGTGAGAAAGGAAAACACGGAGCTATTCTGGTGAGCCTCAAGAAAAGAACATCACAGCTGACCGATAGAGAAAAAAGTCCGGCACCACTTGCCAAACCGGTCCCCTATTTTCCCGGGGGTGAAGAGGCTCTTCTCAGCTACATAGATAAGAATGTACAGTACCCCGCCATACAATCCAAGAAACCGATCCAAGGAAAGGTTTGGGTATTTTGTATGATTTTACCTGATGGATCAGTATCTAATATTAGGATTGAGAAGGGCATTGATCCGGCCTTCGATAATGAAGCAATCAGAGTGATCAACTCGTTGCCAAAGTGGGAAGTACCCAATTCGAAGATTCCGGTCCGTTCAATCGCATACGTCATACCGGTGAATTTCCGCGTGCAAAAGGATTCTTAATATCAGAAGGGAAATCATGAACCATCGGATATAGATATTCAAAACAAAAAAGAAAAGACAATTCTCTCATCATACTGTACTAAAAGATGCAAATATGAAAAAACAACTTTTTAAAATTACTTTTTTATTTCTGCTTGTAGGAACTATTCAGGCACAAGTGACAAATCCTAATCAGCCATTAGAGGTTGATAAGTCGGTGCGAACCGGTAAATTGGAAAATGGGTTAACCTACTACATTAAGCAAAACCACAAACCGGAAAATTGCGCTGATTTCTGGTTAGTAACCAACGTTGGGGCCATTCAAGAAACCAAAGAGCAGGATGGATTGGCTCACTTCTTGGAGCACATGGCATTCAATGGAACAAAGAACTTTCCGGGGAAATCGCTATTCACCTACTTTGAAGGGAACGGAGCTAAATTCGGGACGAACATAAACGCCAGCACCGGAATTGAGCAAACCGCCTATATGCTCAACAATATCAACCTTAAAAGAGAAGGAATTCTCGACTCCTCATTGTTGGTTCTCCATGATTGGGCTGCATTTATCACATTAGATCCCAAGGAGATTGATGCGGAACGAGGTGTAATCATTGAAGAATGGAGAACCCGTAATATCGCTCAAATCAGAACTTGGGAGAAAAGCAATAAGATCATTCAACAAGGATCAAAATATGCATCATGCAACATTATTGGAACCAAAGAAAACCTGGAATCATTTAAACCGGAAGAATTGGTCAATTTCTACAAAACATGGTACCGTCCCGATCTGCAAGCAATTATTATAGTAGGTGACGTCAATCCTGAAGCTGTTGAATCAAAAATCAAAACACTCTTTGGAGATATTCCAACACCGACCACTCCAAATCCGAAGAAAGCCGTTCCGGTTGTATTCAACAAAGATCTTCAAGTAGGAGTAATCGGAGACAAGGAATTAACAAACAGCTCCTTTCAGATTGTAGTTAAGTCGGCTCCACTACCTACTGAAGTTCGAACAATGGGAATCGGACAGATGATTAATCTCTCTCGATCAATTATCGGAATTGTATTGAATGAACGTGCCCGTGATATATCAAGTAAACCGAATGCTCCCATTCTGTCAGGCTATTCCTATATCAACGAGCTGAACAATCAGATGGACGGTTTCACCTCCAGTATCCGTGCGAAAGAGGGTGAAGAGTCGAAAGCGTTGGATCTTTGGATGACCGAATTGGAACGTGTAAAACGTTATGGTTTTACATCTGCCGAATTAAATCGTGCGAAAGAACAAATCCTTAGCAGTCTTGAAAGCAGAGCCAAATCGGCTGAAAGCAGAGAAAACAGGGAGTTCGTTCGTGGGTATCAATCACATTTTATTGATGGCTGGCCCTATATGACCCCTGAATATGAACTAACCATTTCTAAAGGTTTTCTTGCTATGATTCCCGATCAGGCAATAAACCAAATGATTGCCGCATTGTTGCCGGAGGAGAATCGTACCGTTATTCTGAGTGCTCCAATCAAAGAGGGGCTTACCTTACCTTCTGAAACAGAATTGAGTGCAACCATTCAGAACATAAAAACCAAACAGATTGAGGCTCCTGTTCAAGAAGCAATCGCTTCCCAACTCATCGATCCACAAACAATACAAGCAGGAAAAATTGTAAAGGAGACCCCCGACAACTTTGGCTCAACCTTATTGACTCTATCAAACGGTACTCGAGTGTATTTGAAACCTACCGAATTAAGAAAGGATGAAATTGTCATCTCAGCATACGGCTCAGGAGGAAAGTCCCTGTTGACCGATGAGATGTTTCCTTCGGTTGATGGAACAGTCGTCGGACTATACAACAGTTTTGGAGGTGCCGGAGATTTTCCGAAACCTACCCTTGACAAAATACTGGCAGGAAAAAATGTATTCACCTATTTCAGCATTTCAGACTACGAGCATACCATTAGCGGTCGCTCTACTACAAAAGATTTAGAAACATGGATGCAGTTGTGCTATCTGAAAATAACACAACCTCGCTTTCAAGCAGACGAATTGGCTCCGATGATGGAAAACGTGAAGAGTCAAGTAATAAACCGTTTTAAAGACCCACGCTATATCTTCTCGGTTAACATGCTGAAATCTCTTTACGGGAATAATCCTCAAATGCAACTTCTCTCGCCTGAAACACTCGAAAAGGTACGTTTAGAGAATCTCGAAAAAGCCTACCGACAAATGTTTGGTAACGCCAATGGAATGACTTTCTTCGTTGTGGGTGACTTTAAAGTTGAAACCATAAAACCGCTTTTGGAACAATACATTGCCTCTCTCCCAGCGAAAGAGTATGCATCCGTATATATCGATAGAAACATTCGTACCATGTTGGGTAAAGGAGTGAATAAGTTTGAAACCGAAATGCAAACGCCCAAAACAACTGTTGCGCACCTATATACAGGTACTGAAAAGCAAAACAAAGAGAGCATGATGTTGATGAATGCATTGAGTTTGATTCTTGACATCAAGTATGTAAAAAGCATTCGTGAAGAACAAGGAGGCACCTACGGAGTGATGGTTGGAGAATCATTATCAAACAAGCCGGTGCCAAACTTTATGTTACGAATCCAGTTTGATACCGATCCCAATAAAGCGGAACTATTAGCTGACATAGCCAAAAAGGAGATCCAACAAATAATAGAAAACGGAGTCTCTGATGAGATTATGAACAAAGTTAGGGAAGCGTTAATAAATCGATTCAAGAACGAATGGAGTATTTATAATGGTTATTGGAGTGCTGTACTTAAAGAGTGGGATCAGGAGCAAATCAATGCCATTGACGATTACGAACAAAGAGCATCATCGCTTACAAGTAAAATGATACAGGAATTCACTGCACGCCTCATTTCTCAGGATAATTTACTTGAGGTAGTAATGAATCCCAAACAATAACAAAGCCCCCTCCTACCGTATTGATACGATCTGTTGATCGTATCAATACGGTAGGTATTCCTTTTTCACCCCCACCATAACTACGAATGAAACAACGGTTTTCTCTTTTCATCCTCATTTTTGTCACCGTCTTACCGCTGTCTTCCCAATCATTGGAAGATTCGTTGAGCGTTTATCTGAATAAAAAACAATTCCGACAAGCCATTGCTTTGGAGAGTCGTTTAATGCAAAACAATCAACCCATCTCTTTCCAATCCATCTACGCACTTGGCCAAGCTTACGAAGGAATTATGCGCTACCGTGAAGCAGCCACACTATACAATAAGGTGTATGAACAGGATTCTCTGAACACAGAATACATCTTCGCGAAAGCAAGAGTTGCTAACAATATGGGAGAATTCGACAATGCGGAGACACTGTATCAAAGAATTGTACAGGAAGATAGCACTGATTTCTTTGCTAACAACCAACTCTATTATCTATATATTCAAAAGAAAGACTACAACTCCGCCAGAGATCATCTATCCAGACTTCTCCAAGCAGACGAAGAAAACCATGTATTATGGCAGCGTATGGGGGATTTTTATTCCGAACAACAGTTATATGGCAATGCCTTTCCTTACTACATAACTGCGATGAATAGAAATAAAAATGATTGGCAAGCCGCCCATTCGTTAATCAATTCACTACTCCATCTCGGGGAAGAGGAGATAAAATACGCGCTTGTAGTGTGCGATACGGCTCAACTCTATAACCCTGACAACATCTATCTGAAGAGAGATAGAGCCAACGTTCATTACGTACTCAAAGAATTCGAAGCGGCCGATTCGCTATACTCTGTTCTTTTTGAAGAAGGAGACAGCACATATCAGGTAGTAAAATACCTCGGAGCCGCGAGATTCCACTCCAAAAGATATTATCAATCAATAGAACCCCTTCAATTGGCCTATAC
>JBKEBB010000242.1:0-2244 GCA_047972845.1 Bacteroidales bacterium | reverse complement strand
ACCTTTCTCAACCCCCAATTGTTGCTGAATGCGCACCAGTTCGTGTCTTACCTGCGGTAGTGCGCTAACGATGCTGACACGGTTGGAGATGTCGAGCGAGCGAATCTCTTTTTCTACATTTACTCCGTTCAGATAGGTGTCGGCATTGCCTGTCTCACTGTTAAGACGGAAGGTGATGTTTATTTTGGAGAGGAGTTCGGGTGTCAGGTTGTCGAGTTGCTCCATCCATCCGTTTTGCACGCAATAGAGGGTCACCGCCCGATACATGGCCCCTGTGTCCACGTAGATATATCCGATACGTTTGGCCAGTGCTTTTGCCATGGTGCTTTTCCCGCATGAGGAGAAGCCGTCGATGGCAATAATTATTTTCTTCATCTGAATTATAAGTTTTTACTCCCAAAATGGTAGTTAACCCCTAACATAAGTGACGAACCTGCTGCATGATGTTGTGCCCACGAAGCGTGGGCCTGAAGACGGCCGATGTTTAATCCGGCTCCTATAGAGAAACCCGCGAAACCCTTCGATTCGGTCAGGCTGAAATCATCCGCGCGTTTGGGGTTATAACCTACCGATACATAAAACAGCTGCGAAGGTACGATATCTACCGCAAATACAAAGTGTTTAAACAATGTTTTACTAAAAGAATCTTTCCCGCCTGAGGAGGAGGCCGCGGTCAGATCCCACTCCAAGGAATTGAGCCAAGTGAGTGAGAGATAAAATGGGGTATGAGGGATCTTTTTCGTTACACCTATTTGAATATCCCAAGGCATTCGTTCGAACGAATCGTTGTAGGCTTTTATCTGTGATCCCCAGTTCTTGATGACCACTCCGGCTCCAAATCCTTTTTCGGAATCATAATAACTCAGCCCTGCATCGGCACCCAAAGCGAGTGAGGTGTATTGTTCGTAGGCGGATGAGATGAATTTGATGGTTACCCCGCCTCTAAGTCGATCGGTTAAATCGTAGGAATAAGTTCCCTGGACGACGATATCCTTCGCGGTGAATAAACCTGTGGCTGTTCCGTCTGGATTGATCATTTTGAAGTTGCCGTAATCAACATACCTTGCCGCCGCGGCCCAGGCTCCTCTCGGCCCGATCGTCTGACCGTAAATAGCGCTTCCGACATTTACTCCTCCCATATAGTTCATATAGCTCACCGCTCCCTGTTTGTCCATCTCGGTACCCAGAAAGGCGGGATTGTGAAAAAGCGTTGAGATGTCTGCTTCAGCGGTAGATACGTTGGTGCCGCCCAGCGCGTTGATATGCGACGAAGAGGGAAGTTCGAGAAATTCGAATACCGAATTGCTCGTTTGTCCCCGAAGAGTCAATCCGATGATGACGCACAAAAAGAGAAGAAGGCGACGTAGAACCATAAGGTCTGAGTGTTGAATAAAGCAGTAGTTGTGGTAGCAAGCGAAAATCTTTCCTTCGCTCGTTTACGTACTCCTTATATAACGTCAATTATATTCAGATGTTGTGCATTTCGTTTCAGTCCCTCCAATTTAACCCGCTTGATGGGTGAAAGTTTGAAGAGCCGACTAAAGGTTTGCGCATCCATCTGTTCGATGCTCTCTTTGTCAAGGGAATTGATGGCTGGATTGATGGCAAATTCAGGATGAGAAGATGGAGTGGCAAAACGATTCCAAGGACAGGCTTTCTGGCACTCGTCGCAACCGATCAACCGATTCCCGTGATCAACCTTCTCTATGTCATCAAACGTTCCTTTGTTTTCGATGGTGCGGTAGGAGATACATCGGTTGGCATCCAGTCCGCAGGTCTTACTTAGCGCGTTTGTGGGACAGGCTTCGATGCATCGTTGGCATGATCCGCATCGGTTTTGGGTGGGAGGGGTGGGAGTGAGAGGAATGGTAAGAATCAACTCGCCGAGGAAAAAGAAGGTGCCCGAGGTGGTGATCAGTTGTCTGCTTCGCCCGATCCAACCCATTCCGCACTGCTCTGCCCAGTAACGTTCCAACACCGGAGCCGAATCGGTAAAAGCGCGCCCTTCTACTTCAGAAAAGAGTGTTTTGATATGGTAGAACAGATGATGCATCTTTTCTTTCATCACCGTATGATAGTCTGCTCCGTAGGCGTAGTAGGAAACTTGGGGGAGGTGTGGCTGTTGAAATTGGACGGGGTAATAGTTCATCCCCACCATGACAATCGATTGCGCCCCTTCAATCAACAGTCGAGGATCGTATCGTTTATCTCTGTTGTTAGTCATGTATCCCATTGAGGCGTGAG
>JBKEBB010000190.1:0-8113 GCA_047972845.1 Bacteroidales bacterium | reverse complement strand
TTCTTGATTTTTCCCATAACAAAAAAGTTTATTGAAACGAATTTCAATAAACTTCTCTGAAATCAAGTATGTACGGGTGTTTCAGCTACATTTCACCAACCATTTTTGGCATATATACCTTGAGAAACAGGAAGAATCAAGATGAAAATGAGGTTCTTACCATATCATCCTTCTTTAGTCCCAATATCATCCTCCTCAAATGTAAAAAAGAGACCTGATGGCTTAAGTCAGA
Organism: Bacteroidales bacterium; assembly: GCA_047972845.1. Classification (GTDB taxonomy): domain Bacteria; phylum Bacteroidota; class Bacteroidia; order Bacteroidales; family JBKEBB01; genus JBKEBB01. The sequence goes on along the minus strand of JBKEBB010000190.1, from coordinate 7,881 downwards.
TCTCTTTTGATAATTAATTGAATACAATCTTTTTCATGTCGTCGGTAGTGAGATTTTTTGCAATGATCACTCCGTCTTCGTTGAGTAAAAAATTCCCATAGTTGACAGAATTCATTCGGAATTGTTTTTTCACCTCTTCCTTTAATACATCAGAGACAGTAAAGATATTGGAAGGATCTATTCCGTCCAATTCGGCTGTCATCCGAGCAACCTCACTTGATTTGTCCAGTGCTAACGAAATCATCTTCACAGACGCATCCTGGTCAGCTTTTATTAAGTTGTTAAGTTTCACGTTTGAAATGCGTGAATCTGCGTTGTTTGATGCCCAAAACTGCAACAAAACATACTTTCCTTTGTAATCACTCAGTTTGGTTTGCATAAAGCCAGACGTCATCAGTGTTAAATCCGGCGAAACGCTTCCTTCCGATAATCCTTCTCCCGGTTTCGCATCCTTAGATACGGCAGCGGTTGTCAGAAATAGAACAAAGAAATAAAGAACCCATTTTTTTAGCTTCATAAAAACGTATTTTCATCCAACAATGTATCTGTCAGTAAATGATAGACAGACCTTCTGATTTTCAGAAGTAGAAAAAAGGAAAACCGTTGTTTCCCTCTTTCCATCTTTTCATTAAGCCGATGCAAATGTAGAATGAAAGTACTGTTTTAACCCAATCTGTTAGATATTTTACACAAAAGAAGGTGTTGAATCTATGCTATCGAGCATAAATTCAACACCTATTAGCAGATTCGATCTTTTTTAACGTATCATTAATCGGTAGTCAGCTTTCTGAATCGAGGACGTTTCGGTTCAATATTTCCTAATCTGGCCTTCTTGTTTTCTTCATATTCAGAGTAGGATCCTTCGAAGAAAAACACTTGGGAATCACCTTCAAAAGCAAGAATATGTGTACAGATTCGATCTAAAAACCAACGGTCGTGCGATATAACTACAGCACATCCGGCAAAGTTTTCCAGACCTTCTTCAAGTGCTCGAAGAGTATTTACATCAATATCATTGGTTGGTTCGTCAAGCAATAATACATTGGCCTCTTCTTTTAACGTTAACGCTAAATGGAGACGGTTTCTTTCTCCTCCGGAAAGTATTCCACAGAGTTTTTCTTGATCAGCTCCTGTAAAATTAAAGCGTGAGAGATAGGCTCTGGCATTTACTTCACGACCTGCCATTCTAATAAATTCAACACCGCCCGACACCACTTGGTAAACTGTTTTTTGAGGATCAATAGCCGCGTGCGCCTGATCAACATACCCAACTTTAACCGTTTCTCCAACCGAGAATGTTCCTTTATCAGTACTCTCCATTCCCATAATCAGTCTGAAGAGAGTTGTTTTTCCTGCTCCGTTGGGTCCTATAATTCCCACAATTCCGTTTGGAGGAAGCATAAAATTGAGATTGTCAAACAAAAGTTTCTCTCCAAATGCTTTGGCCACGTCAATTGCTTCAATCACTTTATTACCTAAACGTGGTCCGTTAGGAATGAAGATCTCGAGTTTATCTTCGCGTTCTTTTTGGTCTTCATTGAGAAGTTTGTCATATGCATCCAAACGAGCTTTACCCTTTGCTTGTCTTGCTTTTGGTGCCATTCGCACCCATTCGAGCTCTCGCTCAAGGGTTTTTCTTCGTTTACTGGCTTGTTTTTCCTCCTGTTCCATTCGTTTGGTCTTCTGCTCAAGCCAAGAAGTGTAGTTCCCCTTCCAAGGAATACCTTCGCCTCGGTCTAGTTCAAGAATCCAGCCGGCCACATGATCAAGGAAATAACGGTCGTGTGTGATACAGATAACCGTTCCTTCGTAGCTCTGTAGATATTGTTCCAACCAGTCAATAGACTCAGCATCCAAGTGGTTGGTTGGTTCGTCCAAAAGAAGTATATCGGGTTTTTGAAGCAGAAGGCGACAAAGAGCGATACGTCTTCTTTCACCTCCAGACAGGTGTTTGACAAGCTGATCCTCCGGAGGACAACGAAGGGCATCCATCGCCCGTTCCAGTTTATTGTCGAGATTCCATGCGTCAGTAGCATCGATGATATCTTGTAAGTCAGCTTGACGTGCAATCAGAGCATCCATTTTATCAGGATCGTCGAGCACATCGGGATCACCAAATTTCAGATTTACCTCTTCATATTCGGCCAACGCGTCAACAATAGGTTGTACTCCCTCCTGAACTATTTCTCTCACTGTTTTATTTTCATCCAGATGAGGTTCCTGTTCGAGATATCCAACCGAATAACCCGGAGAGAACACCACTTCTCCTTGATATTGTTTCTCTAATCCGGCAATAATCTTTAGAAGCGTTGATTTACCACTTCCGTTCAAACCAATGATACCGATTTTAGCTCCGTAAAAGAACGAAAGATAGATGTCTTTTAATACTGTTTTTTGTGGTGGGTATGTTTTGGTTACCCCAACCATTGAAAAAATGATCTTCTTGTCGTCTGACATACTAATTAAAGTTCAATGTTATGTTATTTTTTTATTGCTATTTTCTCCAAAATGCTCGAGTAAAGAGGGTCAATACGGTAAATAGCTCCAAACGTCCTATCATCATAATAAACGCCAGATACCACTTTACAAAAGGATGAAGTGCAGAAAAATTTCCGGCAGGACCTACAGTTCCCAAACCAGGGCCAACGTTACCAATACATGTTATTACTCCACCTATGCTTTCTTCAAACCCAGTTCCAAAAGCTGATAAAACAATGATGCTGAATAAAACTATAGCCATGTATAGGAATATAAAAGCTAATACCTTTGAAACTAAATCAAAAGGTAATACATGGTTATTTAGTCTGACTGGAACAATTGCTCGAGGATGAACATTGCGAAAGAATTCGTTTATTGTATTTTTAATCATTACTATCATTCTGACCACTTTAATTCCACCACTCGTAGAACCAGCACTACCCCCGAGAAGCATTAAAATCATAAATATCACCCAAAAGAAGGTCCCCCAAATTACATAGTCAGCGGTTGCAAACCCTGTCGATGTCATTGCAGTTAAAACCTGAAAGAGCGACAATCGAAACGTCTGTTCTATATCACAACCATATTCTCTATTTACCATTAAGCCAATAAAAACTACAAAAGTAAAGAAAAGAACGATGCCTGTGTACCAACGAAATTCTTCGTCCTTCATAACCTTTCTCACTCTTCCTGTGCTAACAAAATAGACATTGGCAAAGTTTATTCCTGCGATAAACATAAACAAGCTTACAATATACTCTACATAGGGTGAGTTCCAGTGAGCAATACTAGCCTGTTTAGTAGAATATCCTCCTGTAGCCATTGTGGTAAACGAGTGGCAAATAGCATCGAATAAGTTCATAGGCCCCACCCACAAAAGTAGTACCTCAATAAGTGTAATTACCAGATACATTCCCCAAAGTCGTTTCGCTGTTTGGTCTATACGTGGTCGAAGTTTGTCATGTGTAAGCCCCGGTGCTTCGAAATTGAAGAGATAAATACCTCCGGACGATGATATGAGTGGAAGAAGAGCTAAGGTAAACACGATAATTCCCATGCCCCCAAGCCATTGAATTATACTTCTCCAAAAGAGTACTCCATGCGGAAGAGTCTCTATATTATTCAAGATTGTTGCTCCCGTTGTGGTAAATCCCGACATGGTTTCGAAGAAAGAGTCGGTAATGGAGGGAATACTATTACTCAAATAAAAGGGCAATAATCCAAACAAAGAAAAGAAAAACCATGATGTTGCTACGATAAATATACCCTCTCTTCGATACAGCTCCTTTGAGTGATTCTTGCCTATAAATGACAAGGCGAATCCAGTTAATGCGGTAATCGTTGTTGAATACACAAATGCCATCACGTCGTTACCACCGTACAACAACGCGACAAATAGGGAAAGAAGCATAAATGCTGCTTCAATAAGCAACAGTAATCCCAAAATTCTTGATACAAATCGAGCGTTGAATTCAGCCATTTATTAATTGAAATACTTTTCGATTTTATTAATTGCCGTACCTAAGAAGAAAACCACAACGGCATCTCCTTCTTCAATTTGCGTCTCTCCAGTCACAATAATGGCCTTCTTATCTCTTACCAATCCTCCCAATGTAATATCTTTTGGAAGGTCAAGGTCTTTTATTTTAGCTCTCGTAATTTTCGAATTCTTCTTTGCGATTAATTCGGCTACCTCGGCATTTGCAAAAGTGAGACACTTAATATTTGACACATCTGTATCCAACAAAAATTGATAGATCTTACTGGCGGCAAGAATCTTTTTGTTGATTACCGTTCCAATGTCTAATCGTTCGGCAATATCAATATAATCAATATCCTCTACTTCGGCAACCGTCTTCTGAACACCGAATCGTTTCGCGGTAACACATGCGAGAATATTAGTTTCCGAATTATCTGACAGTGCAATAAATGCATCAGCCTCTTTTATCCCTTCCTCTCTTAAAAGATCGAGATTACGGCCATCGCCATTTATAATCGTCACATTATTCATTCGTTCCACCAATTTAAAGCTTTTCTCTCTATTGGCTTCAATCAACTTAACTTTTGTCTTCGGGGGCATCAATTGTGTCGCCTTGATGGCAATGCGACTTCCACCCATGATCAACACATTTCGTACCTCTGTGTCCACCTTTCCACACAGATCACGCAGATCCTCTACCCTATCGGGCAATACAGTAAAATACACAATATCATTATTGAGCACCGAGTCAGTTCCTCGAGGGATGAGTGTGTTGCTCCCTCGCTTAATGGCAACAATATGAAAATAGGGTTCTTTTTGGGTTAATTGATATAGAGGCTTGTCACAGATACGTGCATTGCTTCTAACTTTTATTCCAATCAAATAGAGTTCTCCGTTTTCAAGTTCCCACCATTGGCGTACCCAAGGTCTATTGAGCGAACTTGCAATTTCTACCGCGGCAAGCAGTTCGGGGTAAATGAAGGCATTCACACCTATTTTCTCAAAGAGCTCACGATTTTCTCGAGTAAGATATTCTTCGTTTTCGATTCTGGCCAGCGTTTTAGTTGCTCCCAATTTTGCGGCAAGAATTGCGGCTGTAATGTTTCGACTTTCGTCCGGAGTGACAGCAATAAATAGATCGGCTCCTTTCACCCCTGCATCTTTTAGATCATTCAAAGAGGTTGGAGATCCAACTTTCGTCATGATGTTAAAGTCGGCATCCAGTGTGGAAAGTTTTTCCTCGTTTGTATCAATTAAAACGATGTCTTGATCTTCCCGAGATAATAGTTTGGCCAAGTGGGTTCCGACTTCTCCTGAGCCGGCTATAATAATCTTCATACCTTTTTTCTTGTTCTGCAGGTGTTATAACAATACAAATTCTGCGATTAAACCTATCCTGTCAATCTTTTTGAGCCCACAAAATTACACTCTTTTGTCATACGGATCGGTTAAGAATTGATAATTACATTAATTATCAATTTCTATGATACCGAGAGTCCGCTTAAAGGTGTTTCGAAGAAGCTGTGCATCTTGGCTTTTCTCTTTCAAAATACTCACAACAAAAGACAGAAATTCATTCAATCCTTCCACTTTACAAATATCAAATAGATGACTGTTTAGAAGTGTCGCTTTTTGATTATACACCTTCAAAATGTCAAAATAGGATCTATTCTCAACCATTGAGGTGAACTCAGAAACAAAGCGATTATACAACTTATTTGGATGAACACTTTTATTAAACGTTTGAATATTGCTTTCATATTCATCAATGCTGTTGGTGCGAATATCCATAGAGAGCTCCAGTTCTCTCTTAATTCGATGTCTGACGTGGAGCATTGCCTGTTCCGGAATTTCGTTACTGAAGAGATTGATTACATTTTCAGTCACTTGCTTAACAGCCCACTCTCCATCTACGCCTCTTCTTTCAGCCACTAATTTTATGGCTTGCGGAAGTAGAAAGAAATTTTCAATTTCCGCCACATTTGGCACATATACGTTGTGATGTCGTAAGTAGATAACCTCATCGTCGGTTCTTCTATCTCTATCCACGATCCCTTTGGTTTGGAGAAAATGTACTCCTTTTAGATCGCTCATTGATTTGGTAGATTCAATCACTTTAGTACATCCGCCGAGAGGTTTCACCATATATTCAGGAAAGATATGGGGATAGAGGCGGATATCTATACTCGATGATTCGTTTCCTTCAATAAACAAGATGGGTTTTCTACTTCCCAGAATCTCCATATAGATCTCCTGATCAAGGGAGTCGGTTGGATTCATGATCTCATAGTCCCATGAAAGACATGATCCGTTAAATGATCGGATCCATATTCCTTTTGAGGATCTGCGCGATGCTGCAAAGGATATATCGTTGGTCAGATAGACAAATGTGCAGTCAGGCCTCTCCTCCTCTAATGTATCCCATACGCCATTCATTACCGACCTGTGAAGGTGCATCTCAGGCTCATCAATAATAACAAGCGCATTCTTTTTCGCGAAAAGAAGCGAGCAGATGAAATAGAAAACTATCTTTTCGCCCTCACTCATTTTTGATGGCTGATAAGATGGATTGTACTCTTTAGAATGATCTTCATCTCTAAACTGCATCACCTCGAGCTTGCTTCCTCTGACAACGATACGGCTATGGGGTAGGATTCGTTGCCATATGCTTTGTAGATTATCCAATTTGGTTCGTTGAGGCGTTAGTTTAACTCCTAATTGAAATTGTTCTTTCATCCTTAACGCCGCGACATACTCTTCTTCGAGTAGTTGAGCAATCATTTCGTCAAAATTGGATTTGATCAACTCATTTTCGTCCTCTTCTTTCGCCTGAATATAATAAAGAGAGTGCAACGCGGATAACACGATGGATTCTTCTTTGTGATTGGCAGCAATAGCCATTCCAAATTTAGACTTTCCGGCACCATTAGCTCCAATCACAACAAGCGAATGATCAGTTTTAAGAACATCCCTATGTCCTTCTACGCAACTTTTTGGCAATAGAATATTCATCTGACTAATATTTGAAAGAATATGGAAAAGACTCAAAAGTAATCAAAAATCCCAACACCTATCAGTCCTCAACTCTTTTTTTACTACTTTTGGCAATCCATTTACTACTTAAACTTCGAATCCTATGTTTTCAGGTATTGTTGAAGAGTCGGCCCCTATTGTGGCACTAAAATCAGATAAGGGAAATTTGCATCTCACCATGAGATGCTCATTCACAAATGAGCTAAAAATAGATCAAAGTGTAGCCCACAACGGAGTCTGTTTGACCGTTGTCGATATTAAAGATGACTGCTATACGGTTACCGCTATTAAAGAGACTCTGGAACGATCCAATCTGGGCGTTTTGAAAGAGGGAGATAAGGTTAATCTGGAACGCAGCATGATTATGAACGGACGTTTGGATGGCCATATTGTTCAGGGACATGTTGACCAGACTGCTGTGTGTCTCTCTGTTGAAGAAGCGGATGGAAGTTGGTATTATACGTTCAAGTACGAATTCAATAAAGAAAAGGCGTTGCAGGGATATATGACCGTTGAAAAGGGATCTGTATGTGTGAATGGAGTAAGTCTAACCGTATGTAATCCTACCGACGATACATTTCAGGTGGCAATAATACCCTACACCTATGAGTTTACCAATTTTCATCAAATAAAGCCGGGTTCATTTGTAAACTTGGAGTTTGATATTATCGGTAAATACCTAAGTCGTATGGCTAAGTTTCAATAGTAAAAAAATCTATAAATCATTCCGATTTCGTTCATAAAAAAGCACGCATTCCTCGTGTATAGGAATGTGTCCCGTCCTGAAATAGAGTTACACAAAAGAAGGTAAGTTATGGAAGTAAATTGTAAGAGTCTGTATATCAGGCGCAGTCAGAGGGATTATCCATTAAGTTTAAAACTGGCGGTGG
>JBKEBB010000180.1:0-12849 GCA_047972845.1 Bacteroidales bacterium | reverse complement strand
ATGCACCCCCTTCCTATGATAGTCTGATATGGCTCCGCTTCTTGTCTCCAATCCAGGTAGTAATTGATTGATCCAGGTTGATTTTCCCACTCCCGAATGTCCGGAGAGCAACGTTGTTTTTCCAACCAGAAGATTCTTCACCGTATCAATTCCTTCGTTACGTGGTACGGAGGTTTGATAACAGGAGTATCCAATGCTTTCATACAATCGAATCAATCCCTCAAGATACTCTCGATCCTCTTCATCCAATAGATCTGTTTTATTGAATATAAGGGATACAGGTATGCGATACGCCTCGGCAGTGGCCAAAAAGCGATCTATAAATATGGTGGACGTGGCGGGGTAAGAAAGAGTCACAATCAGCAATGCTTGATCGAGATTGGCCGCGATGATGTGTGCCTGTTTGGATAAATTGGACGAACGGCGTATGATGTAATTTCTACGTTCGGATATTTCTGTGATAAGTGCCGTACCTTCCTTATTAGTCTCGATGGTAACCCTGTCACCTACGGCAATAGGATTGGTGGTTCGTATCTCTTTGAGACGAAAGTTGCCTTTGATTTTACAATGAATGATCTCACCCGAATCGGCTTTGACTACATACCAGCTACCTGTGTTCTTTATTACGAGACCAACCATGTGAATTGTTGAATACGGGATTATCAAACAACTGAATGGTTGGGAGAGGCAAAAAGCACCTTCTCATCCAACCATTCAACCGTTTAGTAATCCAACAATAAATTATACTGTCATTATCTCTTTCTCTTTGGCAGCGAAGAGATCATCCACTCTCTTGATAAACTTGTCATGTACTTTTTGTACAGTAGCCTCGCCGTCTTTCTGCATATCCTCGGGAAGACCATCTTTAACAGCCTTCTTGAGAGCCTCAATCGCATCGCGACGAGCATTACGCACACTCACCTTCGCGTTTTCAGCTTCCCCTTTGGATTGCTTAGCTAATAGACTACGGCGTTCCTGTGTCAGGGGAGGAATGCCTAAACGAATAATCTCTCCGTTGTTCTCTGGGGTGATCCCTACATTGGAGTTCATGATTGCTTTTTCAATCACGGTAATCATCTTTTTCTCCCACGGTTGGATGACAATTGTCTTTGCATCGGGTGTCGTAACAGTTGACACTCCGGTCAATGGTGTATTCGCTCCATAATAATCGACAAAAATACCGTCGAGAATCTTAACATTTGCCTTTCCGGCACGAATATGCGACAACGCCTCGTCAAGGTGCATCACTGCCATTTCCATTTTTTCTTCCGCTTGCGCTACAATGGTTTTTACATCTTGTGGCATAAATGTTCTGTTTTTAAAAAGTTATTTGGTGGACAAATATAAAAATAATCTTTAAGACCTGAAAAGATTTACTTAGTTATCGCTGGGTAAAACGTCTTCATCGCATTCTACCGAACAAATAAATCTAATACACGAGTGTACCAATGTTTTCACCACTAAGTACCTTTTTCAAATTCCCAATGGTATCCATATCGAAAACAATAATCGGTAGTTTGTTTTCTTTACAAAGGGTAGTTGCTGTAAGGTCCATCACTTTTAATCCTCTGTTGTAGATCTCATCGTATGAAATTTTATCAAACTTCGTCGCGGTAGGGTCTTTTTCAGGATCGGCCGTATATATTCCATCCACACGCGTTCCCTTCAGCATCACATCCGCTTTAATCTCCACTCCTCTCAAGGCCGAGGCAGTGTCGGTCGTAAAGAAAGGATTTCCTGTTCCTCCCGCAATGATTGACACTCCTCCTTCAACCATATTCTCGATTGCCTTCGCACTGCTATAGTGTTCACCGATCGGATACATATTGGTTGCCGTAAACACACGTGCTTTTACGCCCAATGATTCAAGAGCCGAGCTTAAAGCCAAGCTATTGATCACCGTAGCCAACATTCCCATTTGATCTCCTTTGACACGGTCAAATCCTTTGGAGGTGCCAGTCAGTCCACGAAAGATATTGCCTCCTCCGATTACGATGCCAATCTGAATTCCCATTTCGGCAATCTCCTTAATCTGGAGGGCGTAATCGCCCAATCGGACTTCATCAATGCCATATTGTTTTTCGCCCATCAGCGATTCTCCGCTGAGTTTTAGCAATATTCGTTTGTAATTCATATACTATATAATTACAAAAGAGCTTCCAATTTCTCAGTCAAAGTAACCTTTGAAATAGCTCCTACATGTTTTGAGTTCAATTTTCCGTCTTTGAAAAAGAGGATTGTAGGGATATTGCGTACTCCAAACTCGCCCACCAACTCATCGCCGTTATCAACATCACATTTACCGATATTGATCTTACCATCATAGGTCTGAGCAGCTTCGTCAATCAATGGCGAAACCATTCTACAAGGACCACACCACTCTGCCCAAAAATCAATTACAAGGGGTTTACCCGATTCGATTAATTCTTTAAAATTTGCATCGTTTACAGCTATTGCCATGTCTATAAATAATTTGTTTATTTGATTATTAGTTTGTTCATTTCTTTTTATTGATTGATCCGATCCGTTTAATTGATTCGGAAGCTGCATCCATCGTGGCTTTCAATCTCTTCAATCAATGCCCGATTGATTTTTGTTCGCAAGCTATTCGCTTTCAACGTCACCGGCACACCACTCTCCTCTTCCAGAATGGTAAAAAAGACTTGATGATTTCCTGACGAAGCAGTCATCACAGCACTCAAGTCTGACAACACTCCCGTTTCGAGTTGTTCTTCGGGTATTTCAATGGTTATCCGCTCAATGGCCTTCTCTTTGGCATCTTCCAACAATTCGATCGACACAATTCGAAGATCGAGCTCGTTTGGATTAAAGCGTCGCGGTTCAACCCGCGCATTGATGAGCAAAGATAATCCATTTATAAAATATTTCTGGTAGTCTATAAAATCTTTACCAAACAAAGCGATCTCTCCCGACCCTGAATAATCTTCTATTTTGATAATCTCATACGGTTTCCCATTTTTGGTCATTCCTGTTCTCAAGGAGGTTACAATCCCTCCCATGAGCAACGATTTTCCAGCCAATTGAGATTTATCTGACAGTGCAACCATTTGGGTATTGCACACATGCTTCAATATAATTTCGTACTTATCGAGTGGGTGAGCCGATATATAAAATCCCACCAACTCTTTCTCCTTGTTGAGTCTTTCCAGATCGCTCCAGGAATCAGACGAAGGAATCGAAGGACGGGTTATTTCAACCTGAAAAGCATCTCCGAAAAGAGTATTACTGTTCATCGACTTATCATTCTGAACCTTGTTTCCAAAACGGATTATGACATCAATAAAAGGTTCGTTCTTATCATTAACCACAAAGAAGCTCTCTCTTTTCACTTCACCAAACCCATCAAACGCTCCAGATAAAGCCAACGATTCAACCGCTTTTCTGTTACACGCGTTCAAATTGATTCGTTCCACAAAATCAAAGATTCCTGTAAATGGTCCATTCTTGGCTCTTTCTTCTACGATGGCTTGAACGGCACCCTCGCCTACCCCTTTTACAGCTCCCAAACCAAAGCGAATGTCACCCCTTTTATTCACCGCAAACTTAAACATACTTTCGTTCACGTCAGGCCCCAATACATTAATACCCATCGCCCGGCATTCGTCCATGTATTTGGTAACCTCTTTAATGTCGTTGAGGTTTCGGCTTAAAAGGGCCGCCATATACTCGGAAGGATAGTTGGCTTTCAGATAGGCAGTCTGGTAGGCAACCCAAGAATAACAGGTAGCATGCGATTTATTGAAGGCATATTGAGCAAATTTAGCCCAGTCGCCCCAGATTTTTTCACACACTTTGGTGTCGTGTCCGTTCTTTGCCGCCCCTTCCATAAACTTGATCTTGAGGGCATCCATCTTCTCTTGGATCTTCTTACCCATCGCTTTACGCAACTCATCAGACTGGCCCCTGGTAAACCCTCCCAACTGACGCGACAGAAGCATCACCTGCTCCTGATATACCGTAATACCATAGGTATCCTTCAGGTATCGCTCCATTTCGGGAATGTCATAGCTGATCTCTTCCCGTCCATGCTTTCGCGCGATGAAGGAGGGTATATAATCCATAGGACCGGGACGATACAACGCATTCATCGCGATTAGGTCCTCAAAGGTGGTTGGTTGCAGTTCCTTCAGGTATTTCTGCATCCCCGCCGATTCGAACTGGAAGGTACCCAGTGTCTGACCGGCACTATACAACTCGTATGTTTTCTTATCCTCGAGCGATATTTTACTGATATCAATTTGCTCGCCCGTATTTATACGTATATTCTCCAGACACTCCTTGATGATTGAGAGGTTTTTTAATCCAAGGAAGTCCATTTTCAACATTCCAACCTCTTCGATGACCGATCCTTCATACTGGGTTACCAGCATCTTCTCTCCGGTCTCCTTATCATCGGCTGTGCTAATCGGCACATAGTTGGACAAGTCATCCTTTCCGATTATAATTCCACAGGCATGAACTCCAATGTTTCGCACCGTTCCTTCAAGCATTTGCGCATACTTCAGGGTATTGCTCAACACAGGATCATCCGACTCTGCCGCCGCTTTCAACTCCGGAACATATTTGATCGCCTCACGCAGATTGACCTTCTTTACGTTGGGAATCTTATCGGGAACCAATTTGGTCAATCGGTCAGATTCGGGCAATGGAAGCTTCCTTACACGTGCCACATCTTTCAGTGCCGACTTAGTAGCCATGGTGCCAAAAGTAACAATATGGGCCACTTTATCGAAACCATACTTATCGGTAACGTAACGCAGCACCTCTCCCCTGCCGTCATCATCAAAATCGATATCAATATCAGGCATCGATATACGATCAGGGTTCAAGAAACGTTCAAACAGAAGGTCGTATCTGATCGGATCAATGTCCGTTATCCCCAAACAGTAGGCCACTACCGATCCGGCCGCCGAACCACGTCCGGGTCCAACAGACACTCCCATGTTACGCGCGGCGGCAATGAAATCCTGAACAATTAAGAAGTATCCCGGGAAACCCATCTTCTTCACCGTCTCCAGTTCAAAATCAATGCGCTCTCTCGTATCATCACTCATGTCAGGATAACGGGTCTCCGCTCCCTTATAGGTCAAATGACGAAGATAATCATCGGCATCAGAAAATTCGGCGGGTATTGGAAAGTCAGGCATGATAGCTTTACTATCAATGCTGTACATCTCTACCTTATTGGCAATTTCGAGTGTATTAGCAATCGCTTCAGGAATATCGGCGAAGATATTATTCATCTCTTCGCACGACTTGAGCCACTCTTGCTTGGTATAACGCATACGATTGGGATCATCCAGATCTTTGCCCGTGTTCAGACAGATCAAGTGATCGTGCGCTTCGGCATCTTCACGGTTGGCGAAGTGCACATCGTTCGTAGCGATTACTTTCACCCCTATCTTTTTCGCTAATGCTACCAAGTGAGGATTCACTGTTTGCTGAATACGGAACACCTCTCTCGAAGCATTCGGATCATTTGTCTGATGTCTCTGCAATTCCAGATAATAATCATCCCCAAACAAATTCTTATACCACAAAGCAGCCTTCTCAGCCTCTTCAAATCGTTCCTGCTGGATCAGTTTAGGGATCTCGCCCCCCAAACAAGCCGAACAGCAAATCAGCCCTTCATGGTACTTTTCGAGCAACTCTTTGTCAATCCGTGGGCGTCCGTAGAAACCGGTAACCCAAGCCTCAGACACCAATTTTACCAAGTTATGGTATCCTTTTTTGTTTTTAGCCAAAAGAATAAGGTGGCGTCCGCTAAGGTCGCTACGATCCTCTTTTCGTTTATTTAATCGTCCGTTTTGAGCAACGTATACTTCACATCCGATAATCGGTTTGAACGGATTATCGGGATTCTTACTATTCTTCTTGGATATATAATTTACAAAATCCTTCGCGCCAAACATATTCCCGTGATCAGTGAGCGCAATGGCAGGCATTTTGTCCGCGATTGCTTTATCCACCAACGACTGGATGGATGCTTGACCGTCAAGAATGGAGTAATATGAGTGGACGTGTAAATGTACAAATGACGACATCAGCAATTTATTTTGGTTTGAATTTTCAAAGATAACCACTTTCAACCATATAAACGGTTGAATACTGTCGAAAGTTTTCAACACTATGAATTGTCTAAAAGAGACCGAGAACAATCGTTGAAATGGGAAAAACTGATCGCATAGATAATCGCGCAAAAAGGAATATACGTTTTTCCGGAAAGGTATATACGTATGAATCAAAAGGAGCCGTCGTATTAGTCAAAACGTATATTCCTTTTGTTCCATTGCAAAAATCGAATTGCAATGAGGAGTGCGATTGCTTAACTTTCAGTTCAGAAGATGAAGCGAGTTTTATCGATGAATAGGGAGAAAAGAGACACTCACCACAATTCTACTTCAATCTACAATTCATCGTTTGAGATGGGAAGAAGGACTGGTTTAGCCTAACTGACGGCGGCGAAACTCCGCGCATACAACAGCCGTAGCCACTGCCACGTTAAGCGATTCGCTGGTGGGTTGCGATGCCGGGAAACTCGGGATGAACAGTTTTTGGGTACAGTATCTCAACAACTCCTGAGAAACTCCCTTCCCTTCGTTGCCCATCAATATTATACCATTGGAAGAGAGTGTAGATGAATAGATATTATCCCCATCCAACGTAGTTGCATAGATAGGAATGGAGCCTATTGAAGAGAAAAACGAATCGAGCGATCGGTAATGAACAGACACCCGTCCCAACGCGCCCATGGTTGCTTGAACGGTTTTAGGATTGAAGCAATCAACTGTTTCGAGAGAACAGACAATATGACGAATTCCAAACCAATCGCACAGTCGGATAATGGTTCCCAGATTACCGGGATCTTGAACAGTGTCGAGTGCCACCACAAGTTGATTCTGCAATACACTTGTTTCAAACCGAGCCTCACGTTGGCGAAAAAGAGCAATCACATCAGATTGATTCATCAACAAACCCGCTTCGACTACTTCCTTGGCTGTAGTCTCTACAATTCGAGTAGCTTGAGGTTGATTATTATCAATCCATTCACGGGTAGCAATCAGCGTATCGCATTCGAAATAGGGCATTAAATCAATTACCAATTTAGCCCCCTCGGCCACAAAAAGAGCGGACGCCATTCGATGTTTTTTATGCTCAAGCTGGCGAATATCTTTTTTAAGTTGTTTACTAATCATCCGAAAAACAATTGAAAATTCAGTTCAAAGGTAAAAAATAGTGGTGAAAGAATATATCTTTGTGTCTGATTTTTGTAGAAGCATATGCCAATGAGTAAAATATGGATATACCTGTTTATGGCCGTAGTGATGATGGTGGTAACAGCTTGTGGCCCCACCAAACACGTTCCACAAGGTTCCTATTTGCTGCATAAAATCAATGTGGAAACAGACAACAAACGGATCAAATACCAAGAGGTAAAACAATATATCCGACAAACGCCCAATGCGTCGGCGTTGGGAATCTGGAAAATTCCTCTTTCAGTATATAGCTTGTCAGGACGTGATTCTTCGAAGTGGTTTAATCGATGGTTACGTCGCGCGGGTACTCCCCCTGTTATTTATGATTCTCTTCTGCAAGTTCGATCCGAACAAGAAATCGAGAAAGCACTTCACAACAAAGGCTATTTGATGGCTAAGGTGACGTCGGATGTAGAGAAGAAAAAGAAAAAGGCGGTTGTAACCTATCATATCATCACCTCTACTCCCTACCGCATAGGCCGCATCCACCACAATATTCAAGATCCGCATTTCGCTTCGTTGATACGCAACGATTCCGCCGGATATACCCTTCACCAGAATATGATGCTCGATCGTGAGTTGCTCGACAAAGAGAGACAACGAATCACCACCATGCTGCGAAACAATGGGTACTACAATTTCGATGCTGAATTGATCAATTTTACGGCAGACAGCACTGTCGGAAACAAACAGGTTGATCTGACCATTAATATTAAATCGCGTAATCCGGCTGTTGATAATGATTCAATCTCTTTTAGAAGCGATAGAAAGTACACGATCAATAATGTATATATCACCCTCGAAGCAGTAGCATATACAGACACAACTATTGCATTGAAAACAGACACTACTTCGTTCGACGGAATTCATGTGGTGACCACCGGAGTAAAATGGCTTGATCCTGCGGCATTGGCCAACAGTTGTTTCATCGTCCCCGGTAAAATCTACTCGGATAGGATGGTCAACAACACATATAGCTCGTTTAATCGCTTCCCCGCGATTAAATATTTCAATCTCTCGTTCAAAGAATTTGTACGTAATGACTCCCTCTATTTGGATTGCTACATGCAGCTATCCGAAGCAAAAACAACCTCCATTACAGCTGAATTGATGGGAACAAATACCGCGGGAGATCTCGGATTCGCGGCATCGGCAGGTTATCAAAACAGAAACTCGTTTAATAAAGGGGAGATATTCAATGTTAAGATAAGAGGTGCGTATGAAAATATCAGCGGAGGAAGCAAGAGTTATTTGGCAAACAATTATTACGAAATAGGAGGAGAAACGTCTCTTTCGTTTCCTAAATTTATGTTTCCCTTTCTGAGTCCCGACTTCAAGAAACGGGTAAGAGCAACATCAGAGGTCTCTGTAAACTACAACCTGCAAAAAAGGCCTGAATACACTCGGATATTTACCGGAGGGACATGGTCATACAAATGGGCGGAAACCAATTCGCTACGCCATACGGTGGATCTGCTCAATGTGAATTTTGTAAACGTCCCCTATATTGACAGTCAGTTTAGAGACACACTTCAAAACAATCCTCTGCTGTGGCAAAGTTTTGAAAGCCATCTAATAGTCGGGATGGGATATCGATTTATTAAAACTAATCAGGAGGTGGGACGGTTTAAACGAAACACCTACTCCATTCGTGCCGGATTTGAATCTGCGGGTAATCTGCTTTACCTCCTCTCCAACATTACGAATCAAAAGAAAAAGAATGATCAGTATCAACTCTTCGGATTACCCTACTCACAATACGTACGCACTGATTTTGACTACATCAGAAGTATTAATTTCTCACCGGGTAATTCATTAAACTTCCATACTGCTTTTGGCATGGCCATTCCGTATGGAAACGCATCGATAGTTCCCTATGAGAAATTGTTTTATGCCGGAGGAGCAAACAGTGTGAGAGGATGGTCGGTCAGAGCGTTGGGACCCGGACGATATACCCCCACTTTCACCGATTATGACTTCGCAAACCAACTTGGAGATATTCGTTTGGATTTAAGTATCGAACACCGGGCCAAACTATTGTGGAAACTGGAATCGGCCATCTTCTTCGATGCCGGAAACATATGGAATCTGCAAAACTACTCAGACCCTGAAGATAAGGTCTCGGACGAAGAAGCGGGAGTATTCAAATTCTCCGATTTTTATAAACAGTTGGCACTTGCCTACGGAGTAGGTATCAGGCTTAACTTCGATTATTTCATTATTAGGGTTGACTGGGGATTTAAGTTATATGATCCGGCAGGTACCGGAAGATGGGTTAAACCATTCAGTGGTCGAGACAATACTCTCCATTTTGCAATCGGATATCCCTTCTAATTGCATTTTTTATCAGTCGCACTTCGATTCAAGTCGCAAAAAAGAGTCATAAAACTTTGCGGTTTGAAAATAAATATCTATTTTTCGGACTTGAAACACATTTTTTCACCATGAAAAAGGATAAACTTACACTTGAATATGCTTTCAAGAATGTTTCGATGAATATTCTGTGGAATTACATCAGCACCCCTTCCGGCCTTGAAACATGGTTCTCGGATAAGGTGACAGTCAGAGGTACAATCTACACATTCACATGGGACAAAAATGCACAGGAGGCCGAATTACTTGCCATTCGAAACATGTCGCACATCCGATTCAGATGGTTGGAAGATGAGCCCGAAAATCTTTATTTCGAATTTAAGATTCATTTTAATGAACTTACTTCAGACACAATCTTGGAAATAGTGGAGTATAATTACATTGATGAACACGAGGATTCCCGCACTCTGTGGGACACCCATACAAACATATTGAAACGTAAATTGGGAGTGATGTAATCCTCAAACAACAATTTAAGTCGCTGAGCGAAACATTCTATTCCTATGAATCGAGATGGTTTCGCTCTTTTTTTATACCTTTGCACCACTAAAATTGAATTAATCCTACTATGTTTGAGAACCTGAGTGAAAGACTGGAAAGGTCGTTTAAATTACTGAAAGGCGAAGGCAAAATAACTGAGATAAATGTCGCCGAAACACTGAAAGATGTTCGAAAAGCGCTACTTGACGCCGACGTTAACTATAAAGTAGCCAAAACATTTACCGATACGGTTAAAGAAAAAGCCCTTGGTATGAACGTGCTTACAGCCGTTAAACCAAGTCAGTTGATGGTTAAGATAGTACACGATGAGTTAACCACGTTGATGGGGGCGACAAACGTTGATCTTCAATTCACGTCAAAGCCATCGGTCATCCTGATGTCAGGTCTTCAAGGTTCGGGTAAAACCACCTTCTCAGGCAAGTTGGCCAATATGATCAAATCCAAACGTGGCAGGCATCCTTTGCTTGTGGCGTGTGACGTGTATCGTCCGGCGGCGATCGAACAGTTGAAAATTCTTGGCCAACAGATTGATGTTCCCGTTTATACTGAACCGGAAAGCAAAAATCCCGTAGAGATCGCGACCAATGCAATACAATTCGCCAGAAAGAATGGAATGGATATTGTTATCATTGACACCGCGGGACGATTGGCCATCGACGAACAGATGATGAACGAGATTGCCGCGATCAAACAAGCGATTCGTCCCGATGAGATTTTGTTTGTGGTGGATTCAATGACCGGACAAGATGCTGTAAACACAGCCAAAGAATTCAACGATAGACTTGATTTCACAGGAGTTGTTCTTACGAAGTTAGACGGTGACACCCGTGGCGGTGCCGCGCTTTCAATCCGTACGGTAGTCAACAAGCCGATTAAGTTTGTAGGTACAGGTGAGAAGATGGATGCGCTCGACGCGTTTCACCCCAACCGTATGGCAGACCGTATTTTGGGAATGGGTGACATCGTGTCACTTGTGGAAAAAGCGCAAGAACAATACGACGAAGAAGAGGCAAGAAGAATTCAAAAGAGATTGGCTAAGAACCAATTTGATTTGAACGACTTCCTTTCACAAATACAACAGATCCAAAAGATGGGTAATATCAAAGATCTCGCATCAATGATCCCCGGCTTAGGAAAGATGATTAAGGATGTGGACATCGACGACAAAGCATTCAAACACATTGAGGTTATTATTCAGTCGATGACTCCTCATGAACGATCAAACCCACAGATCATCAACGGAAGTAGAAGAGAGCGTATAGCGAAAGGAAGCGGACGTACGATCCAAGAGGTAAACAGACTGCTCAAACAATTTGAGGACTCACGCAAAATGATGAGGGCAATGACTACTGCTAAGAATCCCGGCCAAATGGCCAAGAACTTTAAACGTAGATAAACAATCGCTCCATTCTCACTCTTACTATCTTATTATATAACCAACACATTAAGTATATGCAGTTGATAGACGGTAAAGCAATCTCGGATCAGATTAAACAGGAGATCGCGCAAGAGGTTGAACAGATAAAAAAACAGGGTGGTAAAACTCCTCATCTGGCAGCTATATTGGTAGGTCATGACGGCGGAAGTGAAACCTACGTTGCCCATAAAGTGAAAGCCTGCGAACAAGTGGGTTTTAATTCAACTTTGATTCGTTTTGAAGAAGAGATTTCAGAAGCCGAGTTGATAAAAAAGGTAGAAGAGCTTAACAACAATGCCGATATTGACGGTTTCATCGTACAATTGCCCTTACCAAAACATATCAACGAGCAAAAGATCATTGAAGCTATCGACTACAAGAAAGATGTGGATGGTTTTCATCCAATAAACGTAGGAAGAATGTCAATCGGTCTGCCTTGCTTCGTGTCGGCTACCCCTTTTGGAATTATGGAACTACTTAAACGATATGAGATCGACACCAAAGGAAAACATTGTGTAGTCCTTGGTCGAAGCAACATCGTTGGTAAACCTATCGCCAACCTAATGATGCAAAAAACCAATCCCGGAAACGCGACCGTTACGGTTTGTCATAGTTATTCGTCAAACCTGAAGGAAATGTGCTTGCAAGCAGACATTATCATCGCTGCATTAGGTGTACCCGAGTTTTTGAAAGGGGAGATGGTTAAAGAGGGAGCAGTGGTAATAGATGTTGGAACAACTCGTGTCCCATCCACCCTCACCAAATCCGGATTTAAACTTACCGGAGACGTACATTTTGAGAGCGTAGCGCCTAAGTGCTCGTATATCACACCAGTACCGGGAGGAGTGGGCCCAATGACCATTGTATCGCTTCTCCGCAACACTTTGTTAGCTGGTAAAAAAGAGATTTACGGCTAAAAATTGGAGCCAAAACTATTGCAATAATAAAATAAATAGCTACCTTTGCAGCGCAATTAAGCAACACGGTGATTATAGCTCAGTTGGTTAGAGCGTCGGATTGTGGTTCCGAAGGTCGCGGGTTCGAGCCCCGTTTTTCACCCAAAAAAGCCTCTTCTTTTCGGAAGAGGCTTTTCTTGTTTTTATCAGGATCGTTCACTACTTTATTCATAGAGTAAAGTAGTTGAACGACCATCTTACAGTTTTGAGATTGTCTTCACTAACTGCTCTCCCAACGTGATGTTATATCCTTGAGAGAAATAAACTACTCTTCCAAAAGTGTCTGCCACTATTACAATGGGAAGGGTCGTTTTATTCTGTAACT
>JBKEBB010000146.1:0-23633 GCA_047972845.1 Bacteroidales bacterium | reverse complement strand
CCCACATCGTCAGGATCAGTGGTCGCTTTAAATTTCACAAGCCACTCTCTTCCCTCCATTTTTACGAACACTTTGGGTCGTGCTCCGCCAGACGATCCTCCATATCTATATAGCAACTCCAACGAATCAACGCTCTCCTTGTTCTCCAATATCTTTTCAGCCTCTTTTGCAAGACGATCGAAAGCTATATACTCGGCATCGGAGGCGATGCTTTTATCAGGTTTATACTCCAAAGCGCCACGTCCGATACTCCCGCTAAGCGCCAATCGCTCTAAAACCGTCAGTTTATATGAATCTACTCCTTTTTCCTTCAAATAACGATCCTGCAGAAGATTTCCCCATCCGTCAGGCAAACTATCATCAAACACTCCGAAGTTCCCTCCGAATGGATCTCGTTTAGCGATCATCAACCCCGAGTTCAACGGCAGATAGTAAGGAGAAACTGAAAATCCGTTCCGTATCCAATCCGGTTCATATTCAAAGCCACATACCCCTTCGGGAGTGAGAGCCATTCGGCCTACCCGCCTATCGGATATACACACCTCTATGACTGAAATGTTACTCATTTTTGTTTCCTCTCACTCGTTGTTTCGCATGTCCAGCTTGAAGTATATCATCAATACTTTGATATCTCTTACCACTGAACAGCGTTTCGAAATCATCCGTCATATCCAATGCGAAAACAAGCATCACCAACGACCGCAGAGATATCTCCCCCGACGATTCAAAACGCCTGTAAGATGGCAAAGATACACCTGCTTTGGTAGCAAGCATCTTTTGCGTCCACCCCTTTTCCAATCGCCTTTGCTTAATCCGCTCGGCAATACCCGTCAACAACGAATCAGGCGTCTTCCCTATAAGTGATAATATATTATCATTTACCCCTATTTCCATAGACTAACTGCATGAATTTGATCACTTACAAAGATACACATAGTAAATGAATAATCAAATGAAGAGTGGAAGAATAATGATTGTATAGCAGGGATGAGCTGAGTAGTGACAAAAACCATGCCGGATATTGGAGTCATTTTCAAACAAACGTCTGAAGGTATTATCCGATACATTATTGAAAATTTATTCTGAGCCAATCCCTTTTTGAATATACGTCTGGAAGCGAGATTCAATGACAATTTGGCAGCCGTGCCTATTTATGCGTTTTCCGGTGCGTTTTCTCAAATAACTCAATGCAAAAGATCCGTTGTTTTTATTCTTTTTTCCGAATGGTGGAAAGATGGTTAGTCTTTTGGTAGAAACGGCGTTCCTTCAAACGGGTCTCACGAATCTCAGCAAGCAGGTGTTAAAAGTAATCTTCACCGAGAAACGCGCCATTCTCAATCCGTTTTTTATAGATCACATACCTCCGAATGGCATAATCCTTCAAAACCTAAGTCGCCCATTCTCGAAAAGCGGTTGACCTTTTGTAATTGGCACGATAACCAACTGAAATGATTGCATAGAGGTTATAAAATTCAAAGTCACATGCAACTTGTCTATTTCCTTCGGTTTGACTTGTGCAAAAATTGCACAAGTTGCTTCTTTTATCAATTCCCGTCCTAAAAAATATTTGACAGATGTTTGGTAATGACACTCCTATCTACATCAAACAATGAGGCAATTAGTTTTTGAATAAGCCAAACCGTATTATCTTGAATACGCACTTCGATTGTATCTTCACCCGATCGGGAAGTAAATATCAAAAATTCAACAGTGCTGTTGCGGATTTATAATTTTCCTTTTTTAGACATAGCTTGTTTTGATTTTGAGAAAAAGCTCTATCCCCTACAGAAAAACAGGAATATACCTTTTGAGTGAAAGGTATACTCCTGTTTTTATAGGAGAGTTGACTTGCTGGATATATTTCACATCAGTGGAGAACTCATTTGAAGACTTCCCTTATACATCACTTTACGCATAGAGGTTATCTGTTTTCTTGGATCATATTGAAGAGGATTCGATCTTTCTCCGCTTTCACAAAGAATACGCTTCCCTTATTATCTGCACTCCGCACTGCAGTGCCCGACAGACAACTGATCGCATAATCGTAGTTCTGAAAAGAAGCTGAAATACGATCAGTCTTAATTTCCTGAAATGGCAACTGCGCCCCTTGGGCTGTGCGTAGTTCGAGTCCCCAGTCAAAAACCTTTTCTAAAGGTTGGCACGTCACTTCCAACTGATTCTCTCGAAGCGCAATGCGAAAAAGATTGCCGTCAGAGTCTTTGCAAGATATTATCATTGCACTCCGGCCTTCCTCTTTGACATTAGGTACCCCAAGGTGAACCTCGGTTTTCGTACCGGCTATATTCGTGCGATATATTCTCAACCCGGCTCTTTCGTTCTTTGTACTCCAAGTAAAACCATCTACCATAGGAAGCGCGTAGTAAAAAAACTGATTTCCTTCGCCTTTTTTGCGGTAATAGGCCGATTCTACCCGTTCATCAAACAGATGGATATCACGAAATCTAAATGAGTTTCCTTCCCACAATAAGTTGGTTCTATAGAAGCGACTGTTATACCAAATCGATTTACGATCTTCGTTACGAACGTCTTGCAAAGTGGTTACGGCTGTAGCCGGAGTCAACGGGAATTGAGATTTAAACCAACGGCCCGAATGTTCGAGTGTTTCAATCCGTATTTTATTCTGTTTTAATAATTCAGCAAACAGGGGAAACTGCATTTCAAGACCCCTCTGCATAGCAGCCCAAGTAAACGAATTTTCCTGTCCGGCCTGCGCGTAGTTGAACGTCAAACAGGGTTCATCCGTAATGGAATGAAGGAAATATTCTACCCACTGCTTGTTCATTCCCGATTCGCGATAGACCGGTTCAAGCGAGATAACCCCTTGTCTGCGGCCTCCCAATCCCACATCATATTGATAAATCGGATCACTTCCCAACATTCGAAAGATTGGTACCGGAATTTGGCCTTCCTTTGTTTGCGCTGGCATATAGGCATTCGTGCGACTGGGATAGTAGGCTTGATTCCAATATCCTCCCCAAAGAGTGTAACCGTCAGTTCCAATCTGATCCTTGCAGTTACACGATGCAACGATGCCATATTTCTCATACATATAGGCCAATGAATGAGAATCGATATACCAAGACCCTACTGATTTGGGATAATAACCGAATATCTCTTTAAACTTCGTCATATACACATCGACCAACTTTTCACGTTCCTCCGGTGAATATCCGGTCGTGAAAGCAATGTTCGCGTGCGACACCCACGAATGCTCTCCTCTCCACTTTAATCCGGCAGCTTCGACGTGCGGTTGAGTTATTTCCCACCATGCCCCTACTTCTGAACGGTTGTCCAACTCGCTCTTTAGCAATTGTTGATACTGAGGGTTAATCAGTGCGTCGTATTGCAGTAAAAAGGTAGCCGGAAAGGAGTATTGTTTAAGTAATTTGATTTGCTCAACAACCGTTTCGTACAACAATTGATCTGCATTCTGTACCCGATAATCAGTCTGACGAATGAAATTGACAATATTGATGATACGAGGAGAACCCGATGATGTTTGTTCGATTGCGGGGAGTGCGCAGACAGTAGTACAAACAGATATTACACTCAAGATCAGCCACACGAAGAATCTTTTTATTAGACACATTCTTTTTCTTTATTGATATTGAATTAAAGATAAATAAATTAGAACGCCCACTTCATACTTAGAAATCGAAAAGGCAGATCATATAGGAGAAAATCATTTATTGATGAAAATGCTCAACTTGTGGTTGGATTGACATTAAGAGGCTATATCTGAATTGTTGCGACACTACTCCCTCCCTTTATTGATGAATAGCCATTGATGCTCCCGTTTGCAAATTTAACGAGTATTTCAATACTAACAGAACTCTATATGTTAATCTGCCTATATACAAGGTAATAATCGAATGAAAAATCGATCCATACGGCTCAACATATTGCAAAGCCGCATGGATCATTAGAAACAAACAAAAGAAAAACAATATTTACAGAAGCACACTTGGTCTCGTTTGTTTATTTATCAAGTTCCCAGCATCACCAGCCCGGGTTGTTGGGCATAAGGTTCGGATTAAGGAATAGTTCATCTAGAGGCAGGGAATAATAGTAGTGCTTAGGAGAGGTAAAGAAGCGGCTTTCCTCTTGTTCAACAATAAGAAACCCATCCTGATCGACCAATCCCGGATTACCATCGTTCAATACTTTTTGCTCTTCGTATTCGGTTCCTTTGTACTTGATTCCTTTGATGGCCGGTTTCAGTTCGGCTTCGGCAATCTTCCAACGGCGGAGGTCATCACGACGAAAACCTTCAAAACAAAGTTCAATGGTACGCTCACGACGTATCTCAGTCAAGAGGTCGAGACCATTTGATAGACAAAACTCATTGCTTAATGGAGGCATCTCTACTCCCTTGCGAGAACGAATCACGTTGATTGTTTTATCCAATATTGTATTGCTTACAGCTCCTTCCTTCTCATAGGTCGCTTCCGCCAGAATCAACAGCACCTCGGGATAACGGATAATGTGGTAATTGAAGGTTTGGTCGTTCACGCCCACCACTATTTCACTCATAAATTTCCACAATTTATAACCAGTACGGGTTTCGGGACGAGTTGTAAAGCGTGCTACACAAGAGTCGGCTCCAAATTGAGGTTGTAAGAACTTGGTTCCGGGGATCAGAAAAGTTTGTTCCATGCGGGGATCTCGATCGATAAACTCATCTTTGATCTTCTGATACCCATGAAAACCTGACTGTGGGTGAGAAATGGGCAATCCTGTTGTTTTGCAGAGATACATATCGGCTAACTTCTTAGTAGGAGTTCCACGCCATCCCCAGTAAACAGACATCCCTGTGGAGTGCATGCGAATGTCTTTGTAATAACGGCTTTGGAAGATTGATTCCGGCGCATTATTCCCATTGTCAATAAAGAGATAACGATAGCTCTCGTCGCCAGCTCCTTCGTATAGACTATATTCTTTGCTTTCAATTACCTTGTCTGCCGCATCGATTGCTTGATCCAACAGTTGCGCATAATCGGTTCGATGTTGGTGGTTCTTCGCCCATGTTCCGGCAAAGAGAGCTACTCGAGCCTTGAGTGCCAATGCCGCACCCTGAGTGACACGTCCCTTTTCATCGGATTTCAGCTCACTTTGTTTCGGCAACTTTGGATACACATCATTTAGTTCTAATAAAATAAAATCTTCAATTTGTGCTTGCGGATCTCGTTTCCCATACAGCTCGGGAGATTCGACAGTCAACACCTTCGTGATCAGTTGTACATCGTTGTACTTTCTCATCATTCTCCACAATGTATAGGCGCGAAAGAAACGGGCCTCGGCCACATAACGTTCAATGGTGGAAAAGTCACCTTGGAAAGCTTCACCCTTCTCAATGATCATGTTACATTGGCGCAAATCCTTCAACCGATCGGTCCAATCACCATCACTGTTTGGGGCGCTAAATGTTCCATTGCTGATGGTATTGCCACTTTGTTCGTATGCGATATCGCTGTCTGTATCTTTTGTTCCATGACTTTCAGCTGTATTATAAAGAGTATTCACCTCTTTCATAAAATCAGAGGGAGTTTTCCAGAATAACGGATCGGGCAGGTTGTCCTTTGGTAGAAGGTCAATATCCTGACAACCCACCAATGCCACTGAGATAAGGGCAAAAAGGGATAATTTCGATATATAGTTTTTCATTTTTGAATTATCATTTAATTGTCCGACAATAAAGAAGAGGTTAGAAAACAAGATTTACACCAAGTGAGAAATTGCGTGCAAACGGATAACTCGAGATCGTACCTCCCTCCTCAGGATCCCATCCACCGGGTGTGTTGTGGATTTCAAACAAGTCCTCACCGCTAAAATATACTCTGACCTTCTCCAATAGGGCCTTTCTGGTTATGTGTTGAGGAATGGTATATCCGATCTGAAGATTCTTCAAGCGGACATAGGCAACATTGTGTTTGGTGTTAGTTGATACATAGTAATTGTAGTCTCGCTTACCTTTGAGTGTGATGGCCGGATATTGCGCATCGGTACGCTCCGCTGTCCATGTCTTTCCATACCAATATTCGGCGGATTGGAACCACGGTTGAGAGAAAGGCATTCGTGCTTCGCCCTCAAGAAACATGGTACGTTTTCCCACTCCTTGAAAGAAAGCTCCGAAATCAAACCCCTTGTATTCGGCATTGATATTAAGACCAAAAGTGTAGCGGGGGTCTGTGCTTCCAAGGTAAACAACGTCACCCGAACCCTCTTTACCATCCCCAAGAACAGAGAGGAGTCCATCTCCATCAAGATCTTTATACTTCGCATCACCTACTGATAACGTTCCATGTCCGGGAATTCCGCCTTTTGGGAAGCGAGCTTCGTATTCGGCTAATTCGGCATTATTCTGAATAATTCCATCAAATACATATCCGAAGTAGGAGTTGGTAGGATACCCTTTCGGAGCTGCATTTCTTCCAAGTGTAATCAAGTTGCTGCCAACACGATCAACCACAGTATTCTTCACATCACTCAGATTAGCTCGTACAGAATAAGAAAAATCACCAATACGATCGCGCCAACCAATCGATATTTCCCAACCGTTTACTTTCAAATGTCCATCGTTCGTATAAGGAGCTACGTCACCCAGTGCCGCCGGATAGGTACGTGGAATAAGCATATTCTTGTTTTCCTTCCAGAAATAATCAAACGATCCGTACAGTCGATTATCCAGAGTGCTGAAGTCCAACCCGGCGTTAATAGTTGATATTGTTTCCCACGTACGAGACAAGGATACAATATTGCCGGCACTGGCCATTTGTCCCTTTTGTCCTTCACCGAAGGGATAATAACTGGAATTGATAGATACCAACTGTATATAGTCATAAAGACCAATCCCAGATTGATTTCCCATTTGTCCGTACGAACCACGAATCTTCAATTCATCGAATGCTCTTACTTTCTGCATGAATTGCTCTTTATCAAGACGCCAAGCTACATTCACGCCCGGGAAATATCCCCATCTATGATCAGCATGGAAACGAGAACTCCCGTCGGCACGAAGCGTTGCTTCCAAGAAATATTTACCGGCATAGGCATAGTTAAGACGACCAAAGAATGAATTGATTGTCCAAGCATTCCCTTCACTCATTGCCAACTGATTCTCGGAACTCCCTAATGGAAGAGACATCGATTCCTGTTGATCGAAATTTATACGCTTTGCCCAAAATGAATCATAGTTATTTGATTCATTCGCAGCACCGATCATGGCTCCGAAATCATGATCGACACCAAACATTTTCTTATATTCTGCATAGAGAGTGAAATTCTTGTAGAGATTCTTTCCGTACTGACGTTGCGCGAAGTTTGGTTTACGGGCAGTGCGGTGGTTAATGTCGTCCCAGTTATAACTATACAGCATTTTATAGCGAACATCCCTGTCGTAATCATTTTTGCGAACGATCGCACGTCCAATTACATTTAATCCGTCAATGATTTGCCATTTGAGCTGATTGTTGAATGTAAAACTACCTGTGGCTTGAGTAGTATATCCACCCTCTTCCAATACTTGAGCGGGATTATCAAATCCTTCGAAGGTGTAGAAACGTCCTTTCGGATTTCTCAACGGTGCCCAGCTACGGGTTTTATATATAAGTTCCCATATATTCTGCCCTTCTCCGATACCGGTTGAATAGTTTCGATCGCTTGCTTCATACGACACATTGACATCGTAATTCAGGTTCTTGACTATCTCAATATTGGACTTAGCACGGATAAAATATCTTTTATCATTGTCCTTTCCGTATTTGGGAAGTCCGTTCTCATTCTGGTAGCCTGTTGATATCAGATAGGTGTACTTCTCGCCCCCACCGGATAGGTTCACGTTGTAGTTTTGCAGATTACCGTTACCAATAATATGCTTGTTCCAATCTTGGTTCTTGTAAAATTTCGGATATCCTGTCCAACGTCCCCAGTTCGAAGCCGGATCTACACGGTCGCTTCCAGCTAAAATAAGGGGTAATTCATCACGAGTATATTCAATAGGGAAAGAGCCATCGGTGATTTCGAGAGCCATTGAAGCATGCTCATATAGTCCTGCGGCCTTTTTCAACAACGCGGGAGTTTTGATTGAATAGTAGCTATCAACCGAAATCTTCAATTTCTGATTTCTTTTTCCACTTTTGGTAGTGATAAGGATTACTCCATCAGCTGCTCGCGCACCGTAAATAGCGGCTGTACCATCCTTAAGCACCGAAATATTATCTATATCCGCTGAGTTTATCATATTGAGATCTCCTTCCGCTCCATCAATAAGGATAAGAGGAGAGCCTCCGTTGATGGATGAAATATCACGAACCCGTAGCACAGGATTACTTCCCGGACCACCACTGGTACGAATAACCGACAAGCCGGGAACCTCTCCTTGAAGTGCACTTGCCGCATTTTGCACCGGACGTGATTGAAATACTTTTGAATCAGCTGTAGATAACGCTCCTCCCAGATTGGCGCGCTTCACTGTTCCATAACCGATAACCACCACTTCATCTAAGGCTCGCATATCTTCCGTTAAGACAATCTTAAAGTTTGATTGTGTGCCTACAATAACCTCTTTGGGAGTGTAGCCAATATAGGTTATCACCAACCTTTGTCCCAGATGTGCACCGATGACAAAAGTTCCATCTACGTCGGTAATTGATCCTTGAGCTGTTTCTTTCACAGAAACGTTTGCACCAATAAGAGGAACGCCGGATTCGTCTGTTACAGTCCCTTTGATAATTTGATCTTGACCCTGTAGAGCTAGCTGAGATGTGGTTTGGGCTGAAATAACTATTTGATTGTTGGCCCTAAAGTGGTAGGCGAAATTACCCTCCTTGCTGATTCTTTCCATCACATTCTCTATCTCCAAATTGGTGATCTCAATTGATATTTTATTCTTCAATCCCGGAAGATCCTCATTGATGAAGAAACGGTAGTCGCTTTTCTTTTCAATCTCTTTAATCACTTCCCTCACGGTTTTATCCTTTACCGAGAGGCTTATTTGAGAGAAAACGGTAGCACTGCAAACCACCATTAATAACCCACATAAAGCGATTCTTTTTATTTGTTGTTTGATGTTACTCATTAGTTAGTTGTTTTTTGGGTAAAAGAAATTTAGTTGTAACTTTACCGCTGAAATCGGCATAGGGATATACTCCCAACCCATGCAAGTGTCAGTTGTCGGATTGGTTTCTTATACTCTATGTTTAAGGGATTTCTGCGCGATTTATGTGGCAGGACAAACTATTCCACAGTTTGTCCTGCTTTTTTTGTGTTTCTCAGGTTTATCTCATAGGCAATTTGTTTTATTATTTGATAGTGTGCTATTGTCTCCGTTGTTTTTGTTTGCTTAGCACGACCGTATCTCCTACTGAGCGATATTCAATCGATGCTGTCAGGCTGATAATCTCAATTACATTATCCAAACTATTATTGCGAATTACTCCGGAGAAACGTGATTTCTTGATTGTTTCGTCTTCAAACACGATGCAGATATTGTACATTCGATTCAGCACTTCGGCAATTTCTTCAAGGGTCTGTCCGGTAAAGGCCAACTCATTATCTCTCCACATACTTGCATATTCCAACATTTCAGGACGATCAACCTGCGTACGCAGTGTTCGTGTGTTAACCATCGCTTGCTCACCCGGTTCTATCACCACGTCGCTTATCGGTGTGGACACACGAACCGATCCGGTATAAAGGGTGGTTACTATGTTTTTATCCTCAGAATAGGCTTTCACATTGAACGAAGTCCCAAGTGCTTCCACCTGTGTTTTACCCACATCGACCACAAAGCGATGTTTTACATCTTTTGCCACCTCAAAGAAAGCTTCTCCTTCCAATATCACACGCCGCTCACAGCTTCCGTAATCAGATTTATAAGAGAGTGACGAGTGAGAATTAAGCCACACTTTCGTTCCATCGGGAAGGGTTACATTTGCCCGTTGACCTTTGTCAACACTCACCAAATAGGAATTATCCATCTTTTGGCTAAAGCTTCGTGTATAAAGATGAGAGCCTAATCCCACAGCCAGTAGCAACAAGATGATTGCCGCATAACGAAGAAATTGATTTCTAAGTACCACGATTTGAGGTTTTCGACTCTTACTTTGCTCTTTTATTTGTGCTCTAATTCGGTTGTACATTCGCTGCTGAATTTCACTATCAATATCAGTCGATCGCTTGCTCTCATCCCATCTTCGCGAATAAAAAGCATCGAGCTCTTCTCCCCCTCCGTTAGCTTTATACCACTCACAAAGCTGCCTGACCTCCTCTGGAGAAGCTTCATTGCGCATCAAGCGGTTCAATAATTCTATTTCAGCACTCTCTTTCATCTCATTGTGTATATAATGTGTATCTCTAAATCCGAATTACCCCTAAATAGACTCTTAAAGTTTAATATTAATTAACAAAAAAAAGGAGGTGATTAGCATGACTCATACGGGAATCGAGTTGCTTACTTGCCGCAGAATGCCAACTTATCGATTTTAAATTCTACCAACTACATTGACGGAAAAAACAATAGGAGCAGCAACAGATATTCATCTATCAATTTCTCTTTAATAAACCGAAGCGCGTTTGTTATTTGATTCTCCACTGTCTTTTCCGACAGAGATAATCGGGCTGCAATTTCTTTGTTGGTTAAATAATCCTTACGACTCATCAGGTAAATTTCTTTACGCGAAGGTGGTAGCAGTTCAACAATGGAACTTATATATTCCTCCAACGAAGCCGCTTCAAGTCTTTTCTCCGAGTCGTGATCGGTAGTCTCCAACGACTCCACTTGATCCAATGATTGAAATGCCATTCGCAGACGTCTCTCCATCTCCTTATACACGAAGTTTCTGGCAATCGTAAACAGGTATGACTCTACATCTTTGTCCGGATCCAACTCACTGCATCGTTCCCACAATTTTAGAAAAACGTTTTGCGTGATATCCTCCGCCATTTGTTGATCATAAAGCAAAGAATGGACAAAGTTATACACATAGGCATTGTAGTTCCAATAAATGGACTCGAATGCCGCTTCATCTCCCTTTTGAAGGCGGAGAACAAGTTTCTTATCAATTTTATGGACTTTGTCAGCTTTCACAACATATAGCGTTCAAACTACAAACAGAGATGTTCAGATTTGTATCGTATGTAATTTGGGTGTTTTAATAATAGAAGTATATAATTCATAGCACGTAAGAGCAAAACGAACGAACAGAATTTTCATGGTACGATGCAAAGTGTGATACAATTATACTGCACAAAAATAGATGACTTTTTGCAAACCGCAACACTTTTGCCCAAATAAAGCGTCACTTATTCTTAACAAAAACAACTGCTTCATTAAACGAATATACCTTTTGGATGAGAGGTATATTCGTTTTATGTAAAAGGAGCATACGTATTCAGTGAAACGTATGCTCCTTTTTATGGGGATATCAAAACGGGGTGGGATTACTTATATTCGTCCCACGATTTGATTTGAATGGCTTCCTGATTTTTCAACTCGCAGAAGGCGTGGATGAAGGCGGCGGCCAAGCGGGCGTTGGTAAGCAGCGGGATGTTGAAGTCGATCGCCCCGCGACGTATCTTGTATCCGTTGGTCAGCTCACGTGTGGAGTGATTTTTGGGAAGATTGATGATCAGATCAAACTCCTTGTTGGCAATCATATCCATCACATTCTTTTCGCACTCTTCGTCGGGCCATCCCACCGAAATCGCGCTAATGCCGTTCTCGCCCAAGAACTTGGCAGTGCCGGCGGTGGCGTAGAGCTCGTATCCGTTGGCTTGCAACTCCACACATGGTTCGAGCAGGTCCACTTTCGACTTGGCCGATCCGGAGGAGATCATCACCCGTTTCTTTGGAATGGTGTATCCGACAGACAGCATGGCGTTGAGGATGGCTTCGTTGAAGTCGTCGCCCAAACATCCTACCTCTCCCGTGGATGCCATATCTACCCCGAGGATCGGATCGGCATTTTGGAGACGGGCGAAGGAGAACTGCGATGCTTTCACACCAATGCACTCGATGTCGAACGCTGTTTTATCGGGTTTCTGGTAAGGCGCGTCGAGCATGACGCGTGTGGCGGTGTCGATGAAGTTGCGTTTGAGGATCTTCGATACAAAGGGGAACGAACGCGAGGCGCGCAGGTTACACTCGATCACCTTCACCTGGTTGTTCTTGGCCAGAAACTGGATGTTGAACGGTCCGGTGATGTTGAGCTCCTTGGCTATTTGTTTGGATACTTTCTTGATGCGGCGTCCGGTTTCGAAATAGATCTTCTGAGCGGGGAACACCAGTGTGGCGTCGCCGGAGTGAACTCCCGCGAACTCTACGTGTTCGGAGATGGCGTATTCGATGATCTCGCCGTTTTGCGCCACGCCGTCGAACTCTACCTCCTTGGCATTCTGTAGGAATGATGATACCACTACAGGGAACTCCTTCGATACCTTGGCGGCCATCTTGAGGAAGCCCTCCATCTCGTCCTTGGTGTAGCACACACGCATGGCCGCTCCAGACAACACGTAGGAAGGACGAATAAGTACCGGGAAACCGACACGGTCGGTGAATTGGTAGATATCCTCAAGGGTGGTGAGCTCTTTCCACTCGGGCTGGTCGATGCCCAACTGATCGAGCATGGAAGAGAACTTATGACGGTTTTCAGCCCGGTCGATAGACAACGGAGAGGTGCCGAGAATAGGTATCGCCTGACGATGAAGTTTCATAGCCAAGTTGTTGGGGATCTGTCCACCCACCGAAACGATCACTCCTTTGGGCGACTCGAGATCGAGTACGTCGAGCACACGTTCGAACGAAAGCTCGTCGAAGTAGAGACGGTCGCACATGTCGTAGTCGGTAGAGACAGTCTCAGGGTTGTAGTTGATCATGATCGATTGGTATCCGAGTTTGCGAGCGGTCTGCACGGCATTTACCGAGCACCAGTCAAACTCAACGGACGAACCGATGCGATAGCAGCCCGAACCGAGGACCACCACCGATTTGTCGTTGCGCACGTAGGGAATATCGTGTTTGGATCCGTCGTAGGTGATGTAGAGATAGTTGGTGAGATCGGGATGCTCGGAAGCTACGGTGTTGATCCGTTTTACAGAAGGAGTAACGCCGAGCGACTTGCGGTGGTCGCGCACACGCAACTGATCCTTCTCCATGTTGCCAGTGGGGTTCTCGGTACAACGGGCGATTTGGAAGTCAGAGAAGCCGAGTCGTTTGGCTTCCCACATCACCTCGGAAGGAATACTTTCGACCGTTTTGTATTGTGCCAGCGTCTTGGAGAATTTAAAGATGTTTTCCAATCGCTCGAGGAACCAATGGTTGATTTTGGTGAGTTGGTAGATCTGCTCCACGCTATAGCCCTGCTCGAATGCTTCGGCGATGGCGAAGAAACGAAGATCGGTGGGGTTGGCAAGCTCCTCTTCGAGGTTGGAGAATTCGATCTCTTTGTTGCCCACAAAACCGTGCATACCCTGTCCAATCATACGGAGACCCTTTTGGATGATCTCTTCGAACGACTTACCGATACTCATGATTTCGCCTACCTATTTCATAGACGAACCGATGAGGCGCGACACGCCTGTGAATTTCGACAAGTCCCAACGGGGGATCTTGCAGATCATATAGTCGAGGGAGGGAGCCGCGTAAGCAGAGTTGGGGGTACCCATCTCTCCTATCTGATCAAGAGTGTAGCCCAGTGCCAGTTTGGCAGCCACAAAAGCGAGCGGATAGCCGGTAGCCTTTGATGCCAAAGCCGAAGAGCGACTCAGGCGGGCGTTGACCTCGATCACACGGTAGTCGTTGGTCTCGGAGTTGAAAGCATACTGGATGTTGCACTCGCCCACGATACCGAGGTGGCGGATGGTCTTTTTAGAAAGCTCCTGCAGCATGGTCAACTCTTCGTTGTCGAGCGAACAGGTGGGAGCTACCACAATACTCTCTCCAGTGTGTATGCCGAGCGGATCGACATTCTCCATGCTGGCCACGGTGAAGCAGTGGTCGTTTTTATCGCGGATCACCTCAAACTCGATCTCTTTCCATCCTTTGAGCGACTCTTCCACCAATACTTGGGGCGAATAGCAGAAGGCGTTCTCGGCAAGCAGTTTGAGATCGTGATCGTTGTAGCAGAAACCACTACCCATTCCACCCAGGGCATATGCCGAGCGAATGATGAGCGGATAGCCGATGGCATGGGCCGCGGCATAGGCCTCTTCCATGTTGTTGGTAGCGATGGAGCGGGGTGTTTTTACCTCTATCTCATTGAGTTTTTTTACAAAGAGATCGCGATCTTCGGTGTACATAATCGCCTCGACCGAGGTGCCCAATACCTGAACCCCGTATTTCTTGAGGGTACCGGCGTTATAAAGCTCCGTTCCGCAGTTCAGCGCGGTTTGTCCGCCGAATGCCAAAAGGATTCCATCGGGTTTCTCACGCTTGATAACCTCCTCGACAAAGTAGGGGGTGATGGGAAGAAAATAGACCTTGTCGGCTATGCCTTCCGATGTTTGGATGGTGGCAATGTTGGGGTTGATTAATACGGTTGAAATTCCATCGTCTTTCATGGCTTTCAACGCCTGCGATCCTGAATAGTCAAACTCTCCGGCTTGACCGATCTTTAGGGCACCCGACCCCAAAACAATTACCTTTTTAATTTTCTCCATGTTCTGTAGTGTATTTAGGCTTAATGTATGTAACTAAAAAAAACGTTGACTGAATAAACAATCAACGTTTACGTTGTCCTGATAAGGACAATATATAACTATATGGGAACCCTTAGAGCAATGTGTATGTTCTAATGTTGCTTTCATTCAAAAAAATAATGCCTGTTCTGCTTTCGGGTGCGAAGATACTATAAATTAGCGAATAGGGCAAATCGGTTTCCTCTTTGAGGCGGATATCTTAGCTGAAACAATAGGGAGACACAAAGCTCCTCCTTCACAAAACAAGAAGAGTGGCGGACGAAAAGAGCAGATGATCCCACTAGAAGAGAGAGTGCGGAACTTGGAAAATCGGGGTGGAAATTCGAATGAAAAATTGTGGCGTGGATTCAAATTATATGTATCTTTGCACCGTTTTTCAACAATCGGGGTGTAGCGCAGTTGGTAGCGCGCTACGTTCGGGACGTAGAGGTCGGAAGTTCGAATCTTCTCACCCCGACTACCAAGGGCAAGACTCTTTCAACGGAGTGTTGCCTTTTTTTTGTCATATTATGTCCCACCACATCGTCATTGTAGCAACACATCTAATCCCTGAACAGCGAATTGTGAGAGGAAATATATGGGAAGGGGAAGGGAGATACACTTTTTTTCCTATTTTTGCGGCTGCAAAACGATTCTATAAATCAACTCGTTAAACGAACCCGAAAAGGGAGGCGAGACGAGGCGAAAACGTACAACAATCGGAGAGAACCGGACGTAAAGTCTGCTCCATAGATCACTAACCAACGAATGTATTACTCATGAGCAAGAAAACCATTATTGATCTGTTTGAGACATCGGTGAACCGCTTCGGTTCGAACACCTTTCTACTACAAAAAGAGTCGGGAGAATACCGTCCCACCACATTCGACCAAACGCGGACCCTGGTATATCAACTAGGGGCGGGACTAGTAGCGCTGGGAGTGAAGCCTAAGGAGAACCTGGCTCTGCTGTCGGAGGGACGAAACTACTGGATCATATCGGAGCTGGCCATGTTTTACGCCGGAGCAATCAACGTGCCTCTCTCCATTAAGCTGGAGGAGAGCAACGATCTTCTGTTTCGACTGAAACACTCGGAGGCAAAGATGATGTTTGTGTCGGGGATGCAATTGAACAAGATCCGGGCGATAGCCAAGGAGTTGCCGCTACTAACCCATGTGATCGCGTTTGATCGCCAAGAGAACTACGAGGAGAAGGAGATCTTTATCGGAGAGCTACTGGAGATGGGAGCGAAGTATTTGAGTGACGAAGAAAACAAGAAGGCGTTTCTGACGATCGGAAAACAGATACAGAACGACGATTGCGCGACGATCACCTACACTTCGGGAACGACCGCCGATCCGAAGGGGGTGATGCTGACCCACCGCAACTACACCGCCAACGTGGAGCAGTCGTTGACATTGGTTGATATAGACCACACCTGGCGAACACTCATCATCCTTCCCTTGGATCACTGCTTCGCGCACGTGGTGGGATTCTACATCTTTCTGTCGCAAGGAGCCTCGGTGGCCACGGTGGATGCGGGGAAATCGGGCATTGAGACACTGAAAAACATTCCTATCAACATCAAAGAGGTAAAACCCCACCTGATACTCTCAGTACCCGCGCTGGCGAAGAACTTCCGCAAGAGCATCGAAGGAGGAATCGCCGCGAAGGGAGCGGTGGTGGAAAAACTATTCCGGTGGGGACTGAGTATAGCCTATAGTTATAACGGCGACGGCGACAGCAGAGGAAAAGGATGGCGGAAGGTGCTACACCCGCTGGTGAAACTGTTTGACACGGTGGTGTTCTCGAAAATTCGTGAAAACTTCGGAGGCGAATTGAAGATGTTTATCGGTGGAGGCGCGCTGCTCGACCAAGAGTTGCAACGCTTCTTCTACGCCATCGGGATGCCTATGTTTCAAGGATACGGATTGTCAGAGGCTACTCCGGTAATCTCCTCCAACACGTTAGAGAAGGTGCGTTTCGGCTCATCAGGCAAACTGGTACAACCGATCGATGCCAAGATTTGCGACCACGAAGGGCGCGAACTGCCACTGGGAGAAAAGGGGGAGTTGGTGATCAGAGGAGAGAATGTGATGGCCGGCTACTACAAAAACGAACAGGCCACTGCTGAAACCATCAAAGAGGGATGGTTGTACACGGGCGACATGGGATACCTGACGCCGGATGGCTTCCTATATATATTGGGACGATTCAAAAGCCTTCTTATTGGCAGCGACGGCGAGAAATACAGTCCGGAGGGGATTGAAGAGGCGCTGGTGGGCAACTCGCACCTGATCGATCAGATCATGCTTCACAACAACCAAAACCCCTATACCATCGCGTTGATCGTACCAAACGCCGAGGCGTTGAAACGCCAACTGAACCATCTCCACCACGCGCCGACAACCGACGAAGAGAGAGCAAGCGCGGCTCTTCGGATGATCGGACATGAGATTGAGAGATATAAAGGCAAGGGGGAGTTGGCGGAACTGTTTCCGCAACGGTGGTTGCCGACCACCTACATGGTAGTGCCGGAACCCTTTAGCGATAAAGTTGGATTGATAAACAGTACGATGAAACTGGTGCGAAATAAAGTGGAGGCGAAATACGCGGCATCGATCGAGTATGCCTACACGGCGGAAGGAAAAGATCCGGACAACGCCAGAAACCGAGAGGCGATAAAGAACTACATCGGGAAATGATGCTATGGAGGAAACACTCGCGACGGCACACGAAAAAAGAGGTAGGGTTAAGAACGTTCCAGACGGTTTAATACTAAACAGAAGATGTGGGTAAATGAGAGGAGCATTAAAAAACGAATAATGGGAGAATGGAAAGGAAACAGACCATGTAGGGAAATAAAAAAAGGGATGGTCCTTAAGTACCCTCCCCTCCTTTAGAGATTTCGTTGTGTGGTATGTATTAAGGTAAAAAAGATTGGTATTTCCGATGCAAAGAACACTATAAATCATTCAGGCTGCAAATAATTTCATATGTTGTACAACCTATTTTTGGTATTGATACTATTCTCTTATATACTGATGCTTTCTTATAATAAGGGAGATACCGTAGAATTCAAGCGGTTGGCGAATAAAAACAAGAAGAGTGAACGAAGTTAAATTACACTAAATGTATAGTGTGAAACAAACAAAACAGTGTACTTTACGTCTAAATTTGTGAGGGGAGTACACCTTGTTAAGTACTCAATTAAAGAATAGGAGGTCGAAATCATGACAACAAACAGATGGTTTTTAGCAGGTGCGGCAATGCTCTTTGCCATGACGACAGCGGCTCAGGGAAATTATATTGAAGATGATATATACGCACCAAAGAGTGCTGTTCAGAAAGCGCCCAAGGTACAACAGACGGTTTCGAGGCCATCGAATACAATAATCGTGGCAACGGAAGATCCGGCTACAGTAGCCATACGGTCGCACTCGGACAGAGATGTGGACGAATACAACCGCAGAGTGGAACCGGAAGGACAACAAATC
Organism: Bacteroidales bacterium; assembly: GCA_047972845.1. GTDB lineage: Bacteria > Bacteroidota > Bacteroidia > Bacteroidales > JBKEBB01 > JBKEBB01. The sequence continues at coordinate 5,442 of JBKEBB010000146.1, read as the reverse complement.
GAATCCAACTCTTCCACAGAAGCCTTGCAAGAGTTTTCGGCCAAGGAGCGAATCAATCGATTCTATAAGAAAGGGATCACCATCGAGGTGGAAGATCCGGACAATACCAACATCTATGTGCTTAACTCCAATGACTACAATCTCTATATTTCGAATAGAGACAGCTATTGGAATACGCCCTACTACGGTTGGAACTCTCCCTACTACTGGAATTCGTGGACATGGGGAGGTTTCTACTCCAGTTGGTCAGTGTGGAACCCATTTTATTGGGGAGGTTGGTACAGTCCATGGTATGACCCATGGTATTATCGCCCATGGTATGGTCACACCTACTGGGGCGGAGGATGGGGCCCATACTATCCGGCCTATCATCACCACCATTACTACTCCTCACCGTATCGTTACTATTCAAACGGACGTGCCTCAAGGGGCTCTGACGGCGGTTATTACGGTCGCTCATCATCATCGTACAGCGAACGAGGCAGAGTCTCTTCGTCAGGTGGAAGAGGAACACGAGACAATACCTACAACGGATACTCATCATCCCGCTCGGGAAATACCCGAAATACAATCAATCAATCGGGTACTAACTCCGGACGTCGTACACGTGAGGTGATGACTCGTGAAAGCGTCAACAACCGGACATACGACAATCGCAACAGCGGTGCTTTCAATTCGGAAAGAAGAACAAGATCAACCATTGATAACAGCAATACCAATCCTTCACGCAGCACCTACTCAGCTCCAAGAAGCTCCGGATTCGGCGGTGGAGGAGGTAGTATTGGCGGTGGAAGTGTTGGTGGTGGCGGTGGAGCCTCCGGCGGGGGCGGTCGTGGAAGACGATAAATCAGAACAACCCGACAGGTGACGAGAGGTGTAGTGTTAGAATCTTTATTGCTATTTAATTCTTAGTTAAATGAAAAAAGTACTTTGTGTTTTATTGATAGTGTGTGGTGTGTCGGGAGCTCTATGGGCTCAAGGAGAAATGGATGCGTTGAAGTATGGACGTAATGAAATCACCGGAACAGCCCGCTACATGGGAATGGCAGGGGCCTTCACCTCGTTGGGAGGGGATATGTCGGCTGTCAGTCAGAATCCGGCCGGTATCGGGATCTACCGCTCCTCAGAGGTGGTAACCACCCTCAACTTGGGAATTAACTCCTCTTCTCTCTCCATGAATGGTCACACCGGATCGAATGATCTGTGGCGTCTATCGTTCAACAACCTCGGATATGTGGGCACATTCATATCCGAAAGTGATGGTGGTTTGGTCTCCTTTAATGTAGGGGCAAGCTACCAGAAAGTGAAAAGCTTTAATCGCAACTACTCGATATCGGGAGGAAACTACATGAATTCCCTCTCCGATTACATGGCTTACTATAGCAACGGAATCTCGGAGGATCGTCTGTTTGTGAAAAACGAAGACATCGACAAAAGCGATTCTCCGTACCGAAATCAAGATTGGTTGTCTGTACTTGGATACAATGGTTACGGATTTGATCCGATTGGTCAGTTTCCTTCCAGCGAATACCAAGGATTGGGACGACTAAACAGCTCCAGCATGATTGTACAGGAACGTGGAGGTATTGACGAGTTCTCGTTCACCTTTGGCGGAAATGTATCGAATGTGTTCTACTTTGGGGGATCATTCAATGTATCAGACATCAATTACCGAATGAATTCGGAATACGAAGAGACTTTCTCAGGTGAAAGCGAGAGCCGCTATAAGCTGTTTAATTCACTCGAGACAAGAGGTGTTGGGTATAGTGGTAAATTGGGTATCATTGTTCGTCCGACCGATGAATTTCGTATCGGTGTAGCGTTTCATACCCCGACATGGTACTTTATGAGCGATTACTACGATGCGGAGATGCGCTATCGCTTTAAATCTTCATCTAACAACGAGATTGTGGATGACCGCGCCTATACTCCATACGGCGTGACCGATTACAGCTTCCGTTCACCCTATAAGTTCCTTGCCGGTATGTCATACGTATTCGGACAAAAGGCAATCTTCAGCGTGGATTATGACTTCTCGGCATTCCAGTCAATGTCTCTCTCAACTCGTAGTGGATCCGAGTATTCAGATAACCAATTCATCAAAGAAGACAACAAACTATCGCATACCGTGAAAGCGGGATTCGAATACCGGGTAACACCGGAGTTCAGCGTTCGTTTTGGCTCGGCCTACCAAACCAGTCCTTCGTTGGATGTACTTATCAACAACGACATCGAGACATATACAACTGGAACCGTTCCTCACTACACCGTGGATAAAGGAACCTTCTACGGAACAATGGGTGCCGGATATCGATTTGGAAACATGTTCTTCGACGCAGCCTTCGCGCTTCGCTCACAAACAGAGAACTTCTACCCCTACTCCTCGATCTATGATGCTTCGCAAGCACCTATGTTTTCTCCACGAGGCAGTCTCACCCACAACACCTACAATGTGGTGATGACTTTGGGATATAAATTCTAACTGATCTCGCTTGATCGTTGAATAGCTCAATATAAAGGGGCAATTGTTTGCAAATAGACAATTGCCCCTTTTCGTTCTGTTTAATTACTGCTTTGCAGTGGTCGCTTCAAATATATAAAGCGTTGTTTGATCGTCGTCCGGGGCGAAGTAAGCTCTTATCCCTCTTTCCGTCCGTTCAACGGCACACGGGTTGTTGGTCATCACCCTTCCCGAAGGAGCATAGAGCGGAATCGGTGTTTGGTGCACCATTCGATAATCGGTCATATCGACCAACTCCCATCCGCCTACCGTAACTCTCAACTCTCCTTTGTAGTAGTGCTCCAATCCGGAACAAAACATCCAATTATTTCCGACATACTTACAATCCTGCGCGTTGATAAAGAACGATGGATTCTTCACTCCGAGTGATTCGGGGTCAACATCCGTATTGACACATCGTCCCTTTTCATTCAAACGCCACGGATAAAACAGGCGTGCGTTCCAATTCGCCCCAACCAGCGTTCGAGTATCCTTATTATATATCAAAGCTCCTATCGAATCCTCAAACCGGAACATCTCTTCCACCTCCAACGTCTCAATATGCACTCGATAGATGATGGATCGGCTCAAAGGGCGATACTCCGTTACGGGAACATACAAATAGGTTCCATCGCAATCTATTCCTCCCGGATGATATATATCCCTCTCCCCTATGGGTATTGTGTTCAACAACTCGCCCTGACGGTTAAACCGAAAGACATACCCTTTTCCCACTCCCACATCTCTGTCATATTTTCCTTGAGGCGCATCATACTTCTTTGGCCATTGATCCACCGCCACGGTTGTCATAAAGAAGAAGTCGCCCACCTTCACCATTCCCTGAGTGTGATAAGTAGGAAACGAGAGACGCACCGAATCGACCAATCTCCAATTCGTTTGAGGAGTGATCTTCATCAACTCGGAGGCCAACGAAGAATTGTCAGCAGACGAGTAAATAGGCGATAGTGCTTCTACACTCCACGTGAGAAACATTGAAAGAGAAATAAAAAGAATCGTTCGTCTCATATCTATTAAAAAAATAAACCGCACTGCCGTTTCGTAGAAACAACAATGCGGTTTGATTCGTATTATGATATCAATTAAGGTGTCCGGTCAATCTCAATCGCATTGTTGATCAATTCGGCATCAGCCGTTGGATCAAAGCCACTGATAGTAGTCATCACCTCTGAGAGTCCTCTTCGATAAATTGTTTCAAACTCTTTGTCCGACGATAACATATTCCCACTCTCGTCCACCGCTCGGAAATGACATCCCACCACCAACGTACGCAATATCTGATCGTATGGCATATTCAATCGAAGAGCCAAGTGTATCGCTCCGGCCACACGGTCTTCGGCACTTAGTTTTCGTTTCAAGTCGCACCCCACACGGAATACCGTGTCGCCTAACGCCTTGTTGCGGAAGCGGTGAAGCAGGTCATCGATATGATCCGTAAGAGCCTCCAATGTAAATTCTCCGGGATATTGCTTCAACAAAAGGGCTGCCGCCTGTGTCATAGTGGCACGTGCGGCCTTATAGATCCGTTCATCTTCCAACACCTCCCACAGATAGGTGGCCTTTGGATGGTAGTAGTATCCCCAATAGGCGGTAGTGGCATGTCCGAGGTTGTGTATAAACAGTTTCCGATCCACCCATGCTTTGATATGCTCCTTGGGTGCCAAGCCTTCGATCGGAGGGATCGGATTCTTGAATCCTTTTTTATCCAATATCAATGAATCGTAGGCCTCCGCGAACACTTGCAGAATATCTGCCTCCATATCGGCCTTGGTCATGATGGGTACCATCTTGCCAATGCTTGTCTCTATCAATCCCACTCTCTCTTCCAAAGGGAAATCCGAAGGAAGAAGCGGACGCAGCTCCCCTGCCACATACTCGGCTCCATTACGAATATTCTCCGCGATGATTACATCGAGTGGAGCGGCATTCGCATCCTTATAACGCACTTGCAGCGCCTCGGCGATCATTGGAATAGCTCCTTTTAATCCCGCCAAACCTACCGACACCGCAACGATATCAGCCGTGGCCACCTCGTGGATCACCTCGTCTCTGTCCTCCGTCCATACGGCACGTACATTGGAAACGGTGATTGTGGTTCGTTCCTCTTCACAAATAATCACATTGTACTGGCCTCGTTTGTTCAATTCATCGATTACTGGCTTAAAGATATCGACAAACACTACTTCATATCCGCCCCGTCCGAAAAGCTGTCCGATAAATGAACGGCCTATCTTTCCGGCACCAAACAGAACTAGCTTTCCTTGAACTCCTTTTGATTCCATTTGAAACTGATTTAAACTGAGAAGTAACGGTACGACAAGGAGTGAATACTCCCGTTGTATGGGGAGCATTCATCTCATCGGTCAACTACTTCTTATTGATTATTACTTATCGTATTCGTTGCAGAGGCAATATTTCTTAGGCACGTCCTCTTCGATGTGAGGATAGCGTCCGAGAGGTTCGAAGAATCGATTATCGCCATCGTCGTCGTTTACCTTCGAAACCTCACCAACCAGCGCGGTACCTCCTTCTGCCCAAAACGCGTGATAGATATATGATTCGAAACAAACACTCTGTCCCGGCTCCAAACGAAGGATATCACCCCCCTTCACCTGCTTCCAGATACCATCCACCTCAATTACAAATGGATCATCGATGCGCTCTTCCTCTTCGTTGGCTTTCCACAACTGAAGACAAAGAGTACCTCCTCCACGGTTAATGATATCTTCCATTTTATTCCAGTGAAAATGACATGGAGTCACTTGGTTCTCACGCACCACCATGATCTTTTCACAATATGTTTTTAGACGACTGGTATTCTTGTAGTTTCCGTTACGAAGGGTAAATAGAGTAAGTCCCTCCTTTTCGAAGTCACCCTTTGCAAAGTCGGTTACATCCCAACCCAATCCGGCTCCACGGATATC
>JBKEBB010000128.1:0-3123 GCA_047972845.1 Bacteroidales bacterium | reverse complement strand
AGGTGACTGTGAAAGGAGTTGATTCGCTGATTACGATCACCTATGATGTGCAGATCAATATTAGAAAAACAAACCCTGATACCCTAGATTGGAAGAAGATCACAGATAATTTCTATTCCGGAAATATATACGGACAAAAGGCATTTATTCATAATCAGAATGACTTGTTGGTGTTTGTAAATTCAGGTTTATTGAATTACCGATTGTCGAGTCCGATTACTGACGGAACGAACTGGACAAAAAACTCCATTCCAACCCTTCCTCCCACGGCGAGAATAGAGAGTATGGTGCATTTTGATGGTAAATATGTAGTTCCGACCTTTGATAGTGAATTATATCTGTCAACTGACGGAGTCGATTGGACAAAAGTGGATATGCCGGTGAATGTGCTTCATATTTACGGTTCTGTTCTCAATAAGACAACTGAGAAGCAAACCTTGATTTTGTTAGGTGAGAAGGAAGGTCGGAAATATTTTTTACACACTGATAATGTCACTGATTGGGTTGAGACTAATCTTGAACCCACATCCAACTTCCCTGTTTCCGGATCTACATCAATAGTATCTAGTACTGCAGGATACGACCGATTGTCCATTCTTGGTGGTGTGAACAATGCTGGTGTGTTGATTAATGATGTGTACCAAATGTATTTCGAGAAAGGAGTGCTGAAAGCAAGTAATAATTTGGTTGCTCCTACTATGGCTTATAGCGCCAGAGAGGGTGCTTCTGTTATTAAGTATGGAGACAAATGGTGGTGGATAATGGGTGGACGTACAGCCCCGTTTGAGTACTCAAAAGAGATCTACGAAAGTACCGATAATGGGTTTACTTGGCTTATTACCACTCAAAATATAATCTTCCCTGCAACGTTTGATACTCGCCGCAACGCCAGTGTACTGGTTGATAAGCATAACTATGTATGGGTTATCGGTGGAAATAACCGGATTCAGCATAGAGATGTGTGGAAAGGTGCGGTTACAAGGATGATTAAATAAGATTTAACTCCCAGAATATACTCTGGATTGCGTATTCCCGTTTATCGTAATATGAACACAGAATTATGAAAAACGGTAGAATACTTAAGTTGACTCTTTTATGTCTATTTATTCAGGTTGTTTTTGCCTCCATGGGCCAAGAGAAGTATCTTATGGAGGTGGGAGTGAATGGGGGAATGACCTATTATTTAGGCGACTTGAATGAATCGGGTTTTTATACGAAGATTAGAGAATCATTCGGTGTTTTTTTGAAATATAATCCTGATTTTCGTAGTTCGTTCAAACTTTCTTGTACGAAAGGACGAATAGCCGGAGATGTTATGGGAAAAAGTACGCGTATTCCGAACGATGCGCCACAATCGTTTCAAAGTCATTTGTATGATGTAGGCATTACTTATGAGTATAATTTTTTTCCTTTTTCAGACGAGTTTGCCTATTTAGAAACTCAACATTTTACCCCATACATAACCGCAGGCTTAGGAGGAACATATGCCGAAACAATGGATGGGGGAGTTTTTTCTCCGATACTTCCGTTTGGAGTAGGGGTGAAGTATAAGCTTAAGCACAGGATCAATGTTGGGTGTGAGGTGTCATTTAGATGGGCATTTACAGACAGACTCGATGCAAAAGGACTGGATGATCCGTACAAAGTTCATAGTGATTGGATAAAAAACAAAGATTGGTACTCATTTACTCATTTCTTTATCAGTTATGAGTTTGGGCCTAAACGTAGAGATTGTAATAGTATTTTTAATCAATAAAACGGATGACAGCCGAATTGGACCATACTCGTATTCCAAAGCATATTGCCATTATTATGGATGGTAATGGGCGATGGGCAAAAATGCAGGGAAAGTCGCGTATATATGGACATCAGGCAGGTGTTGTTTCGGTGAAAGAGACCATTAAAGCTGCTAATGATTTAGGTGTTAAATACCTGACATTATATACCTTTTCAACTGAAAATTGGAATCGTCCGGACGAAGAAGTAAACGCGTTGATGTCATTAATGGTTACGGCGATTGAACGCGAAACCGATGAGATGATACGTGAAAACGTTCGCTTATTTGCTATTGGTAATTTCTCCCAATTACCCGAAAAGACCCATAATACATTAAAAAGATGTATTGAGCGAACTTCAATGAATTCAGGAGTTACCATTGTTCTTGCCTTAAGTTACTCGTCACGTTGGGAAATTTTAAACGCCCTAAAAAGAATGATTGCAGATGGTGTTGACGAAAAAATGATTACCGAAGAGAATTTCTCTTCTTATCTGACCACAAATCAGATACCCGATCCAGAGCTATTGATTCGTACAGGCGGAGAGCAGCGAATCAGTAATTTCTTGCTTTGGCAATTATCGTATTCAGAGCTATATTTCACAGATATATATTGGCCAGACTTCCGTAAACCTCAATTAGTAGAGGCTATAGCGGATTATCAACAACGGGAGCGCCGTTTTGGTAAAACGTCCGAACAGTTGATTTAAGAACTAATTTATCATGCAACGATTTCTCAACAGATTCGCGATTGTTATTATTACACTGGTGTTTATTCCATATCTCTCTGCTCAATCGCTGCAGAAAGAGGAAGTAAACGCGGATACCGTTAAAACATCTGTTCCCTTGGTAAGCCAAAGCGGGGAGGATAAACCCGTTATTGTCTATACAACCCATCCACGAAAATACGAAATCGCAGGAATTAGGGTTACCGGAACCAAGAATATGGAAGAATTTATTCTTGTCAGTTACTCCGGTTTGAATATAGGTCAAATAATAGCTGTTCCCGGAGATGAAATTACCAACGCAGTTAAACGTTATTGGCGCAACGGCCTCTTTTCGGAGGTAAGTATTGAGGCAGAGAAGATTGAAGGAAACAAAGTTTGGCTTGAGATAAAACTGAAGCAACGTCCACGTATTACTCGCATCACTTACCATAATATTAAGAAGTCGGAACGTCAGGACCTGGAGCTGAAGGTCTCTTTGGTAAGAGGTAATCAGATTACCCCTAACACGTTGGATAGAGCTAAAACTGTTATTAAAAAATATTACGACGATAAAGGATTTCACAATGCTGAAGTAACCATTAAGGAAACAGAAGATTTGTCGAGAGAAAATTATGTATATAT
>JBKEBB010000114.1:0-1804 GCA_047972845.1 Bacteroidales bacterium | reverse complement strand
AACTTTCTTTTTAATTTCTTCAAAAATGGGACAACTTGTTTGATAAAAGGCGTTTTAGGCATTTTTCGGGCCATGATTCTCTCGATAAGAGCATTCACTTTACTCGAAACAGCCCCTCTTTCTTCGGCGTCATCTACCGCAACAACAATCTTCTTAAATTTTTTAGCGATAGAACGTAAAGTTTTGGTGTCTGTTTCTACTTTTTCTTTGTTACGCGATTTCTGAAGTTTTTCCATTTCGTTGGCAATGATATTTCGAGTGAGAGCTCTTTCGTAGACTTCATTGCAAAAATGCTCTACTGCAGGGTAGGATTTTAACAAACTGTTAAAACTATTTTGAACTGAATTTGGTGATAATGAGGTGGTCATAAGCAGGCTCCTTTGTTTTGTTCACTGAAACATCCTATCAACTTGAAACCTACTAATCAAGTTAATACTAGTCTGAGGAGAGCACGAAAAGTTAACTGTTTGAGGCGGAAGGCCATTTCCAATTGCGGATTTCGGGCATGTCTTCACCATGTTTTGTGACGTATTCTTTGTGTTCCACAAGCTTTTCATGCATGGCTTGTTTGACATAAGCAGCACTCGCTCCCAATTTAGGAACTCGATCGATAACATCCGAAACCAAATGAAAACGATCCAAATCATTCATCACTAAAATATCAAACGGTGTAGTTGTCGTCCCCTCTTCCTTATAACCACGAACATGCATATTATCATGTCCGTTGCGTCGATACGTTAGCCTATGAATCAACCAAGGATATCCGTGATAAGCAAAAATAATGGGTTTATCCGTCGTAAATAAAGCATCAAAATCTTTGTCTGATAGGCCATGCGGGTGCTCTTCTTTCGGCTGCAAAGTCATCAAATTAACCACATTAATTACGCGCACTTTCAATTCAGGCAATGTCCGACGCAAGATATCCACGGCCGCAAGCGTTTCCATCGTAGGCACATCACCACAGCAGGCCATGACGACATCAGGCTCGCCACCTTTATCATTACTGGCCCACTCCCAAATGCTGATTCCGGCAGTGCAATGCTGGATGGCCTGTTCCATAGTGAGCCACTGCAACTGCGGCTGTTTTCCTGCGACGATGACGTTAATATAATTGCGGCTTCTCAGGCAATGATCTGTCACAGACAACAACGTATTCGCATCGGGTGGAAAATAGACGCGTATGATATCAGCTTTCTTATTCACAACATGATCTATAAAACCGGGATCCTGATGACTAAAACCGTTATGATCCTGCCGCCATACATGTGATGACAACAGGTAATTTTACGAATCAATTGGTCTTCTCCATGTAATATGACTACGAGTCACTTTCAACCATTTCGCGTTCTGATTTAACATCGAATCGACAATGTGGATGAAGTCTTCGTAAGAAGTAAATAATCCATGACGCCCTGTAAGCAAATACCCTTCCAACCATCCTTGACAGGTATGTTCACTTAAAATCTCCATCACCCGTCCATCCTGCGATAGATGCACATCTTCAGGTATGGTGGGCTCCATCCAAATACGGTCAGTGACTTCAAAGAGGTTTCCTAATCGATTCGATTCTATCTCATCGGGCCCCATGACTCTAAAATTAGCGTTCTCCATATTCAACTTCATCACATCCCGCAATAGTGAACCAACAATACGTGTGTACTATGCTGTGATTTTAACTCGATCGGGTTGTAGATAAGAATAAAAAAAGAACTCTCGCAGTTTCTCGGATTGGATCTAGAAGCCTCAGTTAGAATGAGTATTATACACCAAGCGAGGAGTACACTTCGTGGCAAATGATGCGAGT
>JBKEBB010000113.1:0-1719 GCA_047972845.1 Bacteroidales bacterium | reverse complement strand
CGCATTGACACCTCATGTTCCGATACGTGTTAGAGAACTTCGTAAAGAAGATCATGTCACTTGGTACAAATGTTCAGGTACCCCGGTTGTTTGTGTGAAACTGGCGTTTTGTCATATTCTTCCACGAAAACCTGATTTGGTTGTTTCGGGAATTAATCATGGATCCAATGCTGCGATCAATGTGGTGTATTCAGGCACAATGGGTGCCACTATCGAGGGATGTGTGCAAGGCGTTCCATCCATTGGGTTCTCCCTTTGTTCGCATGGTGAGGATGCTGATTTTACGGAAACCATGCGAATTGTATCTCCTATCATCGAGTCTGTATTGAAGAACGGTCTTCCATCCGGAGTGTGTCTCAATGTGAATGTTCCGGCTGTCAAAGAAGTCCTTGGTGTGAAGGTATGTCGTCAGGCAAACAGTAAATGGACCGGTGATTTTGAGCGTGCGAATGATCCGTTTGGTAAAAATATCTACTGGCTTACGGGCGAATTTGTAAATTTGGAGCCGGATAGCACCGATACTGATATTTGGGCGATCAACCACGGATTCGCGGCTGTTGTGCCATGTGCGATTGATCACACCGCGTATCCCCACTTGATTACAACCAAGGAGATGTTTAAAGAGTCTGGTTTATTGAAACATGAAACCGAAGATTCCGATGTTCTAATCGCTTCACAAATCACATGCAACAGATAATGTTTACTCGTCTTTTTCATATTGTTTTAGTCTTCCTTATATTGGGTTTCCCAATGGTCTCAAGGGCGCAAACGTATAATGACTATTTGGATCGTTCGTTCAGTTGTTTAGAAATGGATGATTTGATTTGTGCCGAAGAGGCATTGATCAAAGCATTGCGCATGGAGCCTGCCAATATCAATAATGGGATTCTTCTATCCAATCTGGGAACAATCCAGCGTCGCTTAAAGCGGTTTCCTGAAGCCATCATTTCCTACTCTTCGGGATTGATGCTTATGCCCAAATCGGTTACACTTCTGATGAATCGAGCCTCTCTCTATTGTGAGATCGATAGTTTGCAGGATGCGTTGGCCGATTATACAACGGCTATTTTGGTGGACGATAAGAATGAAGAGGCCTTTTATTTAAGGGGTCTTCTCAAACTGCAATTGGCCGATACCACCGGTGCACGAATTGATTTCGATCATATATTGGAGTTTAAACCTTCAAGCAGTAGGGCTCGCTTAGGATTGGCCGCATTGGGGAAATATATGGGTAGATATACTGATTCGGAACGATTGTATTCGATGGTGCTTTCTGCCAATCCCAATGATGCCGAGATATTACTCAATCGATCGGAGGTATATCTATTGTTGAATCGTCTCAGTAAGGCCTTGGAAGATGTAAATAAGAGTATTGAAATTGAAAAGGACAATCCCCTTGCCTATATTATGAGAGCAAAGATTCGATTACGGCAGTACGACAGGCGTTTGGCGATGCAAGATCTTGATCGAGCCAGACAGTTGGGGGGAGATCCTGAGTTGATTGATTCACTTGCCAAATAGATTGATTGCTGTAGAGACTCATTTATATATAGAGAGAGCGAAGATGTATGGAGTACAACTCCCATCTTCGCTCTCTTTATTTGGTAATGATGCCAAAAATGGTTGGTGAAGTTCTTGAAAATAGTTTGTAACTTCAAGGCGAAACTAAAGAGGAGATGAGCTCTGCTGGAGAGCAACTCATTAGCAATAGGTTTCAGA
>JBKEBB010000054.1:0-8344 GCA_047972845.1 Bacteroidales bacterium | reverse complement strand
AGACGACGTTACTACCAATATAAGGACAATCCGATCTATTCCATTGCGGCTGAACGGTTCGGGCTGGCCATCCGATTTTGAGATCAGGGGAGAAATTTTAATGCCTTGGTCTGTTTTCGATGAACTCAACAGAGAGCGAGAAAGACAGGAAGAACAACTTTTTGCCAATCCACGCAATGCCGCTGCCGGATCGTTGAAATTACAAAATTCGTCGGTCGTAGCGACACGAAAATTAGACGCGTTTCTCTATAACATGTTAGGGGCTAATCTCCCCACATCCAGCCACTACGAAAATCTGCAACTGGCAAAAAGTTGGGGATTCAAAATCAGTGAATACTCCAAACGGTGTAATTCCAAGCAGGAAGTACTCGACTATCTCAATTATTGGGATAAAGAGAGAAAGAATCTACCCTTTGCTACGGATGGAGTTGTTTTAAAAGTTGATTCGCTCATTCAACAGGAAGAGTTGGGATTAACAGCCAAATCTCCACGGTGGGCGGTAGCCTATAAGTTTCAAGCCGAACAAGCGGCTACCCGACTGGAAAGTGTGAGCTATCAAGTGGGGCGAACCGGAGCAATAACCCCCGTTGCCAATCTAAGTCCGGTTCAACTGTCCGGAACAACCGTTAAACGAGCATCATTGCACAATGCCGATATCATTGATTCGCTCGATTTACATATTGGTGATACGGTTCTGGTTGAGAAAGGGGGCGAAATAATCCCCAAAATTGTGGGTGTGGATCTGGATAGTCGGATTCTCGTTGGTGATAAAGTGAAGTTCATCGATCGATGTCCCGAATGCAACACTCTCTTGGTTCGAAAAGAGGGAGAATCGGCCCATTATTGTCCTAATGATGATTTATGTCCTCCACAAATAGTAGGAAAGATACAACATTTTGTCAGTCGGAAAGCGATGAATATAGATGGATTGGGTGACGAGACGATCGAACTGCTTTTCAAAGAAGGAATTATACATGATGTTTCCGACCTATACACAATGGAGTATGACCGATTGATATTTCTGGATAGGATGGGGGATAAGTCTGTAACAAACATTCTCTCGGCTATCGAGTCATCCAAGAACATTCCCTTTGACAGAGTTCTATTTGCCTTAGGAATACGCTACGTGGGTGAAACTATCGCAAAAAAGCTCGCCACGCATTTCTCTTCCATGTTCCGCCTTCAGGAGGCAACTGTGGATGAGTTAAAGTCGGTGGATGAGATTGGTCTTCGTATTGCCGAAAGTGTGTACGATTATCTCTCCAATCCTAAACATATACAACTCATCGAACGGCTTAGATCGGCAGATATTCAAATGGAACTCACTGTTAAACAGAGTGATCCAATAAGTACAGTCCTTGAGGGATATACAATTGTAATCAGCGGTACATTCTCTCAACATTCAAGAGAAGAGTACAAAACAATTGTTGAATCGCACGGAGGAAAGATTGGTACTTCTGTGGGAGGAAAAACCACCATGATACTTGCCGGAGAAAATATGGGACCCTCCAAACTTGAGAAAGCTAAAAAACTAAATATTCGTATCGTATCTGAAAGCGAGTTTCTCCAGATAATAGGAGAGTAGTTTGATTACATAAAGAAAAGAGCAGAAAACGTTATCATAGCAATAACTGTTTTTTCTCTTTTCTTTTTTATCTATCTTTGAGCCATCAAATAAAAACCATTCGAAATATCTAACATGGCATATCCGAATCTTAAAGGCATGGGGGTTGCACTCATCACACCGTTTAATGATGATGAAAGTGTTGATTTCAAAGCTCTTGGGCGTTTGATCGATTTTCAGATTCAAAACGGAACAGACTATCTTGTTGTGCTGGGAACAACTGCTGAAACACCTACATTAACCGAAGAAGAGAAAGAAGAAATCACCCGCTTTGCAATTGAAAAAGTAGGTGGACGAGTTCCCATTGTTTTAGGAATAGGAGGTAACAACACCAAGGCTATTGTAGATAAAATAAAGAACTTTGATTTTAAGGGAATCGATGCGATTCTTTCAGTCGTTCCATATTATAACAAACCATCACAAGAAGGTATTTACCAACATTATAAGGCAATTGCCGAAGTTGCACCTCGTCCGGTGGTTCTTTACAATGTACCCGGCAGAACCGGTGTTAATATGACTGCTGAAACCACCTTGCGCATTGCCAAAGAGTTTCGCAATGTAATGGCAATCAAAGAAGCCTCGGGAAATATTGTTCAAATGGACGATATTATCAAAAATAAACCTGAAGACTTTATGGTCATTTCGGGGGATGATGGAGTAACCTTCCCGCTAATTACACTTGGTGCAGTAGGAGTTATTTCTGTTATTGGAAACGCGTTTCCAAAGGAATTTAGTCGGATGGTACGCTTGGCGTTGAACAAAGATTATGATAATGCACGAATCATTCACCATAGTTTTACCGAATTGATTGAGTTATTGTTTGTAGATGGCAATCCGGCAGGGGTTAAAAGCATGCTTTACACCATGGGATACATTCAAAACAAACTACGTTTACCACTTGTGCCTACCCGAATAGTGACCTTTGAAAAGATCCGTTCCGTGCTTAAAGATTTAAACATCAGATGTTAGCCAATAAGCTTATTTATAATTAAATAGACAGTATAAACCCAGATCCGCTTACGCATGTCTCTGGCGCATTGAAATCTCCTTTGTTTAATCAAATTGGATCAAACAAAGGAGATTTTGTATGTTATTAATACTATAAATATTCTAAGCTATTGCGATATTTATCGTATTTTTGTCCATTGATTATTTTTGTTTGAATAATTATATCCAATAAATGAAGCAAATAAACAAGCCAAATATAATATTTGAAGTAAGCTGGGAAGTATGTAATAGAGTAGGAGGAATTTACGCTGTCTTATCAACCAAAGCTAAGACCCTCCAGAAAGAATTTATAGATCAAATCATATTCATCGGTCCTGATCTATCTGACGAATCACCCTATTTTATAGTAGAACCAACACCTTTAGACGAATGGGCCGATGCTGTTAGAAAAGCGGGATTGCTCGAAATTAAAACCGGACGATGGGATATTCCCGGCAAACCACTTGTTGTGCTGGTAGATTTTAAGCCGTTTATTGATATCAGAAACGATCTATATACCAAAATGTGGGAATGGTACAAGGTAGATTCCATCAAAGGATATGGAGACTATGACGATGCCTGCCTGTTTGCGTATGCTTCGGCCAAGGTCATCGAGAACTATTACAACTACATAAAAGGCGAAGAATTAAATGTAATTGCCCATTTTAACGAATGGACGGTAGGTATGGGAGCGTTGTATATCAAACATCAACTTCCCTCCATTGGAACCATATTTACTACCCACGCCACCTCCATTGGCAGATCAATCGCGTGTAACAATAAAGAGCTATATAAATACTTTTATGGCTATAATGGAGATCAGATGGCCGCGGAGTTGAATATGGAAGCGAAGCATTCAGTGGAGAAAGCTACAGCTCATCATGTAGATTGCTTTACGACCGTTAGCGAAATCACCGCCTTGGAATGCAAACAACTTCTTGACATCAAACCCGACGTTGTTACACCCAATGCATTTGAGATGAACTTCGTACCTTCGGGAAAGAAATTTGAATCCAAACGAAATAAGACTAGAAAAACGTTACTCAAAACAGCCGCTTCATTATGTGGATATACACCATCAGAGGACTCGATATTAATCGGAATTGGAGGCAGATATGAGTACAAAAATAAAGGTATAGACCTATTTATTGATTCGATTAATTTCCTAAGAATAAACAGATTAACAAGTAAAGAAGTTATTGCATTTATATTTATACCTGCTTGGGTATATAAATATAGAGAATCGCTTAAAATTAGAATGAGTACTAAAAGTCACTACAATACTTCGCTAGAAAATCCTTTTATTACTCATCATCTGCATAACACGAATGAAGATAATATACTGAATCAAATAAAAACAAGAGGTTTTACTAACTCTGCTGAAGAAAAAACTAAGATTATTTTTGTTCCTGTATATCTTACCGGTGACGATGGTATCTTCAACAACACGTACTATGATATGCTAACCGCGATGGACATGACTGTATTTCCCTCCTATTATGAGCCGTGGGGATATACTCCGTTGGAGAGTATCGCATTCATGAGTCCGACAATCACAACAGATCTTGCGGGATTTGGCAAATGGAGCCAATCTCAGGTAGAAACCAAGAATATGGATGAAGGGGTCTGTGTACTTCATCGAAACGATGATAATTACTGGGAAACTGTTCAGTCAATTGCTATGAACATTGTTTCGTACAGTGAAAAAACTTCCGATGAAATTGAGGATATACGTATCAAAGCGCAACAATTGGCAAAAAAGGCGAATTGGGACAGCTTTATGGAATATTACTATGAGGCATACCAAATTGCCCTATCGAAGAACAAACAGAAAATAGAAAATTAAAATAAACAAACCATTAAAGAAATTCATTATGAAAATGAAATCAAACAACGCAGACGGTTCGCTCTGGAGATCATTGACGGTCCGATCGTGTCTGCCTAAGGAACTGAAAAAACTCGAGGAGATGTCCAAGAATATTTGGTGGTCTTGGGATTATGAAACACGCCATCTCTTTCACAACATAGACAAAAAGCTTTGGAGCATTACTGAACACAATCCCGTAGAAGTTCTTTCTAAAATTGATTTAGGAAGATTGAATGAACTATCTTCGGATAAGGAATTTATGGACAAAGTGGATGTTTGTTACGCCCGTTTCAGGGAATATGTTGATTCCAAACCCGACACAACACGTCCTTCTATTGCCTACTTCAGTATGGAATACGGACTCTCTAATGTTTTGAAAATCTATTCCGGTGGATTGGGTGTTCTCGCAGGTGACTACCTCAAAGAGGCGAGCGATAGCAATATTGACATGACAGCTGTGGGCTTCATGTATAAATATGGCTATTTCAAGCAAACACTATCAATGGAAGGACAACAGATTAATAACTACGAGGCTCAAAACTTCAATCTCTCACCCATTGAGCAGGTAACCAATCAAGACGGAAGTCCGCTTATTCTTGAAGTTCCATATCCGGAGCGAATTGTTTATGTCCATATTTACAAAGTCGCGGTTGGGCGTATCCCTCTCTACTTGATGGATACAGACATTGATCTGAATAGTGAATGGGATCGTTCCATTACCCATTCACTATATGGTGGCGATTGGGAAAACAGAATGAAACAAGAATATCTGTTGGGGATAGGAGGAATCTTGATGCTTAATAAATTGGGCATTAAAAAAGATATCTATCATTGCAACGAGGGACACGCCGCACTTATTAATATTCAGCGTTTGGTTGATTATATTCAAAACGAAAAACTCTCATTCTTCGAGGCTCTTGAAGTGGTTCGTTCATCTTCTCTCTACACTGTTCACACGCCTGTTCCTGCAGGTCACGACTCATTCGACGAAGGTCTGTTTGGGAAATACATGAGTTCTTTCCCAGAAAAATTGAATATTTCATGGGCTGATCTGATGGATCTCGGACGTGAAAATCCCGGAACGGACGAAAAATTCTCGATGAGTGTATTCGCATGCAACACATGTCAGGAAGTGAATGGGGTGAGTAAACTTCACGGGTGGGTCTCACAAAAGATGTTTGCCCCAATATGGAAAGGTTATTTCCCTGAAGAGCTTCATGTGGGATACGTAACCAATGGCGTTCATATGCCAACTTGGGCAGCTTCCGAATGGCAAGAGTTTTACAAAAAACACTTTGAAGAGGGGTTCTTCACCGATCAATCCAATCAAAAGCGCTGGGAAGCCATCTATAATGTGGATGACTTAGAGATATGGAATCTGCGTAAATTGATGAAAAATCGTCTGATCGAATATATCAAAAATGAGTTCACCACTCAATGGTTGAAAAATCAGGGAGATCCTTCACGTGTAATTTCAATCGTTGAACAAATCAATCCGAACGCGCTGATTATTGGTTTTGCCAGACGTTTTGCCACTTACAAACGTGCCCATCTGCTGTTCAGTGACCTGGATCGACTGGCACGAATCGTAAACAATCCCGATAGACCTGTTCAATTCATTTTTGCCGGAAAAGCTCACCCGGCTGATGGAGGTGGACAGGGACTTATCAAACACATTGTAGAGATATCTCGTCGTCCTGAGTTTCTTGGAAAGATTATTTTCTTAGAAAATTATGACATGCGTCTTGCCAAAAGATTGGTTTCGGGGGTTGATATTTGGTTGAACACACCTACACGTCCTTTAGAGGCTTCAGGAACTTCAGGAGAAAAAGCCGAAATGAATGGAGTGCTTAATCTGTCCGTACTTGACGGATGGTGGTACGAGGGGTATCGCAAAGGAGCCGGTTGGGCTCTTACCGACAAACGCACCTACGAGAACCAACATCATCAAGATCAACTCGATGCTGCGACTATCTATGCGATGCTCGAACAAGAGATTGTGCCTATGTACTACGCTAAAAACAGCAAAGGGTATTCTCCAGAATGGATTCAGACAATCAAAAATTCAATAGCACAAATTGCTCCTCACTACACCATGAAACGTATGATCGATGACTATGTGGATCGGTTCTACGGCAAGGAGGCAGAGCGTAAGAAAATGATTGTTGCCGACAATTATACAAAAGCAAAAGAGTTGGCGGCATGGAAAAAAACTGTAGCTGAGAAGTGGGATTCTATTGAGGTGAAAAGTTTGAATATGTCAGAAGAGATTCAGAACTTTTCATTCGTTGGAGAAACCTACAACGTAGAGGTGATACTCGATGTAAAAGGGCTGGGAGATAGTATTGGGGTAGAATTGGTTATTCTTGACGAAGTAGATGGAGTAACAACATTCAGCAAAGCGTTGGAATTAGAGTTAGTATCAATCGACAACTCTATTGCCCGATATACATTCTCCGATGTTCTGAAGGTGAGTGGATCGCACCGCTTCTCATTCAGAATGTTCCCAAAACACAAAGATCTACCACATCGAATGGACTTCTGTTACGTTCGTTGGTTCTAATCAATATACTAAATAGCTTAGATATGAAAAGGGGAGGGGTTGTAAAACTTCTCTCCTTTAATATTTCATGCCCGACGCCCCCCGGTAATCATGACTCTGAGAATATTGCAAGTGACTGATATTGTGTTTAGATATAAACCTATTATATAAATTAATTATAGTTGGAAAACAGACGTTGTTCTATTTTTTTAGTAGCTTTGCCCAATAAAATCTCACTTTAATCTTAATCAGTTATAATCATGAAGAGAATTATTTTTACCGCAACAATCTTTGCTATTTCTACAATAGCATCAGCTCAATCATGGAAACCCATCTTTGGAGAAAAACTGACGGAAGCAGAGTACGATGCTACCGTATGGAGTGAAAAAGAGGGTGTCTTTACCGCTACAAAAGACGAGGCAATCTGGACAAAGACAGAGTTTGAAAATTTTGAACTTGATCTTGAGTTTAAGAACGATGTTGGAACCAATAGTGGGGTAGTGATTTATTGTACTGATAAAAAGAACTGGATTCCCAACTCAGTTGAGATTCAGATAAACGACGATTGGAAAGATGAAAAGAAAGAAGTAAATAACTGGAAATGTGGAGCCATCTTTGGTCATCTTGCTCCCACCAAAGTTAACGTAGTAAATAAACCCGGAGAATGGAATCGGATGATCATCACTGCCAAGGGTAAAAATATCAAAGTAAAATTGAATGGTGAAGAAGTAACTGATATGGATATGTCAAAATGGACTTCAGGAACGGTAAATCCGGACGGCACAAAGATTCCCGCATGGCTTCCAAAACCCTATGCTGAGATTCCAACTAAAGGATTCATAGGCTTTCAAGGTAAACATGGTGAATCATTTATATGGTTCCGTAATATTAAAATCCGTCAATTGTAATTTAGTACTAATAGTTGCTTTATCAAAAGGAGGTTGTCAGACGGGGTTTGGCAGCCTCCTTTTTGAAATAAGAGGATGAATCATATCGTTTCGCATCTTTTAATTATCTCCAGATTGAAAATAAAAACAACTAAAAAACAACACTTTGTTATTATAGATTGAAGAGTAATTATCAAAGAGTATATATAGAGTCCGTTTAGCGAGAACAATTCATTTTTTCAAAAAAATAAGACTAAAAAAAGGGTTAGAAAACCTTTTATACCCGCAATTTGTTTGTATATTTGCAGGGAAGGAATCTCTTTTACTCACTTAATAATACTTACAATTATGAGCAACAACAGTAATTCATTGATAGCTTTTGTAGCCGGACTGGCGGTAGGTGCAGGTGTAGCACTCTTCCTGCAAAGCGAAAAGGG